>SVQW01000008.1 GCA_015065085.1 Oscillospiraceae bacterium
GAAATCTTGATTATCAAAGCATTATATGTTATAATAAATACCAAATGAATTAAAATAGCGTGATGAAAATTTTTCAAAAAAATATGAAAAATTTTTGTTCACTTACTTGACAAAAGAATACTATCGGGTGCGAGAAAATCCAGTATTCTCGCAGGTTCTAAGGAATTTTGTTCAGAAAAAATGCAGTGAAAAAATCAGGAAAAAGTAGTAGGTCCTATTATTCACTGTTCTCCTGACTTGACAAAATCATATAAAGAGTGTCGGAAAATATAGAATAAAGGAGAGCGTTTGTTATGTCAGTAAAAATAATAATAATCATTTTACTAGTTGTTGTTGCAGTATTGATTGTAGGATTAGTTGCAAATAAATTTAAACAAAAGATAAATATATCTGATGATGTTAAAATTGATACATCAATGTTTGAAGCAAAAAGTATTGATGAAATATGGGAAATAGAAGAAAAAGAAAATTTTGTTGTGGAGATGGATAAATACATAGCTGAAAAATGCGAGTACGGAGATAATATGGAAACTTTAAATGGTGAGCAAAAGGTTTTCTATATTACACAATCTCTAGAAATGGAAGTTAACAATGGTGGTTTCGCGCAGTTTTTCTTTAATTCTAGTGGTATGTTTGGAAATGAACTTGTTTCTTCTTTTGAAAAAATAGGAGCGATGAAAACGGCAGAGATTTGCAAAAAAGCTATTAGTATATACGGAGATAAAGTTCCGGCCGACAGAGATGAAAGAGAAGAAATTTTAACTACAGATGATGAAACAGAGGAAGAAAGAATCGAGGCAATACTCAATGAGTGTGATGATGCGTTCTTCGAATATGAAGATGATTTAGTTGAATTGAATTATCAGTTCATTATTAACCATAAAGAATCATTTTTAAAGTAAGATAGTTTTTTGTTCCTAACTTAATATGAGCTACCATTCAAAAACATGGCATCCAGATTATACAGTCTTTATAGTAAGAGTGTCGAAAATTGGCGAAAAAAGTTAGGATCAAAAAATCGAAAAAGAGAGTATTGGCAGATGGGAATATTAATAGAGTTATTTTTAATATTTGCTAAAATAGGTTTGTTTACTTTTGGCGGCGGATATGCAATGATTTCGCTGATTGAAAATAATTGTGTAGAAAAAAAGAAGTGGATCACTCACGATGAGATGATGAATATCACAGTAATTGCAGAATCTACTCCCGGACCGATTGCAATAAACTGTGCTGCATATGTAGGTTATAAAAAAGCCGGGATAATCGGTGCAATTATCTCAACATTGGGAATTGTACTTCCGTCATTTGCAGTGATTTATTTAATTTCTATGTTTTTGGATAATTTTTTGGAAATTACGCTTATAGCCAACGCTTTTAAAGGTGTTAAAATAGCAGTAGGTTTTCTTATTCTTGATGCTGCGATAACAATGATAAAAAAGATGCCAAAAAAAATATTGCCAAAAACTTTTATGGTATGCTCATTTGTAACAATGCTCATTATTAATATCTTTTCGCTTGATTTTTCTTCGATAGTCCTGATGCTTATTGCAGGGGTAATAAGCCTTGTAATATTTATGGTTAAAGGAACACCAAAAACAGATGGTGGTATGCAAAAATGATTTATCTTGATTTGTTTTTAGGCTTTTTAAAGGTAGGCTTATTTGCTTTCGGTGGAGCATACGGTGCTATTCCTTTAATCAGAGATGTGGTTTTGTCTTATGGTTGGTTAAGCGATGAAGCTCTTTCTTATATGATTGCGGTAAGTGAAAGCACACCCGGACCGATTATGGTAAATCTTGCAACTTATGTAGGAAGTACCGAGGCAGGGTTTCTCGGAGCGTTAGTCGCAACACTTGCCGTTGTTTTGCCATCGTTTATAATAATACTCCTGATAACTGCACTGTTAAAAAATGCGTTTAAAAATAAATATGTACAGGCAGTCTTAAGAGGTTTAAAACCCGGTGTAATCGGGATAGTTCTTGCTATGGGTGTATATATGCTAGTGAAGAATTGCCTGATGGAAGATACATTTAAAATGAATTTGAGGTCAATTGTTATTACTGCAGTTTTAGGGATTGTGGCGGTTTTATACAAATATTTTTCGAAGAAGAAAATGTCGCCTATAATAATGATTGTCATATCTTCACTGTTGGGTATGCTCGTATATGCTATATGAGATTTTTGGTTTTAACTAAATACGAACCTTGCCGAAGAACATTGGCATCTGGATTATACAGTCTTTATATAAAGATCGTCGAATTTTGCGAAAGGAGAAACATTTGAATATGTTAGGTATAATTATAGTTGCTTTGATTTTCTTTTGTGTATTACTCGTAAATACTTTTTTTGGCAGAGATAAACGTGGCTTCAACAGAAAAGGAATACATAAAAACGGGACAAGGTTCGATGATTTTGGATACGATATTACAGGATATGATAAAAATGGATATGATAGAAGCGGCTACGATAAGCAAGGGTATAATAAATTAGGGTTTAATACAGATGGATATAAAATCGATGGCAGAAATGCCAACGGAAAATATAATAGACTATATGATAAACAAAGTTATATTAAAGATATATATAACAGAGAAGGTTTTCTGAATCCGAAAATTTATCCTATTGCATTAACTAATCACGCAAGAGAAAGAATTTATGAAAGATATCCCAATGGTGGAAATGTAAATGCTGATAAATTGGTACGAGAAGCTTATGCCTATGGAAAGAGTTCTTTTCAAGTAATGAAAACTTCTTCAGTATTTCTAAAAGAAATAGAGAGTCGATATGAAAACGGAACAGCTTTGCTTTATAAGGGATATATATTTATATTTTCAGAAGAAAATGTTTTAATTACAATGTACAAAAATGAAAAAGTAATTGTATAATATTTGTCCTAACTAAATATGAACACTGGATGAAACCCATTGTCATCTAGATTATACAGTCTTTATAGTAAGATTATCGAAAAAATTTAAAACTTTTTACTTTGAGCAAATCCATAGATAAGAAAGAAATTGCAGGTGCGAATTTGAATAAAAAATTATCAGCAATATTTTTGCGGTATCATCTGCAGGTTTATATGCAATAAATATTCCGTTTGGCTTGATATAAATTTGTGTTAAAAAAGCGGTTGAAAAATCAAAACTATAAATCGATTCGAGGATATTAATATGAAAAGAAAAATCGGAATTTCAACATTTTCCTTGCAAAGCCTTTACGGGAACGAAAATGTGTTTGAAATTGCAAAGAAAGTCGGTGCTGATTGTGTGGATTTTAATTTGCACTCGGATGAGTTTGACTGCGAGAAACCGGGGTCAATATATAGTAAAACCGATGATGAAATAATTGAATATTTTTCGGGCCTTAAACGAAAAGCGGAGCAGTCGGGAATTGAAATTGCAATGACTCACGGCAGAATGACAACCTTTAAAAATATACCCGAGTGGGATAACAGGGTAATAAAAAATGCACGTATTGACTGTCTTGCGACAAGTGCTCTGGGGGCGCCTGTATGCGTTATGCACGGTGTTTCAAATTGTAATTTCCCCAAGGATACGGATCCGGAATTATTGCGTCAGCTTAATTTTGATTTGTTTGTGAATATCCTGCCTTTTGCCAGACAGTATGGGGTGAAAATTGCGACGGAAACCCTCGGAGATGCGCCAAATCACGGTTGCTGTTGCCTTTTTGGCTGTACGGATGAATTTATAAAAACATATAACAGGATTTGCGAGGAAGGCGGATTCGGGGACTGCTTTGTGACCTGTATGGATACAGGTCATACCAATAAGGCCATGCGTTTTGATGATAATCCTTCGCCGGGAGATGCAATACGTCGGATCGGAAAAAGCATAAGCGTTTTGCATTTACACGATAATAATGGCTTGACAGACCAGCATAAAATCCCCCTTACCGGTTCTATCGACTGGAAAGATGTGTTTGACGCGCTTGATGAAATCGGCTATAACGGCGTATATAATATGGAAGTGTCTCTCAACTGCTTCGGAAAAGGCATCGAAACGGAAACAGCGGAGTATGCCGTGAAGGTTATGAGGAACTTTTTAAATTCAAGATATAAATAATAACTTAGGCTTTACGGCATGACGGTCGAAGGCTGACAGGATAAAATGGAGGAAAACATGAAAGCATTGAAAAGAACGTTAAAGATAATACCCGGCTTAGCAGTATCTCTGTTAATCGCTTTGGCGGCGAAAACAATAGAAAGCATTCTGCCGATACATATTGTAGGTGCATCGGTTATTGCATTATTTATGGGAATGATAATTAATCATTTTTGGAGACCGGAATGTTTGAAGCCGGGAACAAAGTTTGCTTCAAAGAAAGTGTTGAAATTCGCCATTATCCTTCTTGGCGCTTCTCTGAGCGTCGGGGTTATTCTTTCTGTGGGAAAATTATCATTGATGGTGATGGTTTTCACCCTGTTGACCTGCTTTGGCGGAGGTTACTTTATAGGCAGGGCTTTGAAGCTGAACTGGAAGCTTTCAAATCTTATTTCGGCGGGAACGGGTATCTGCGGCGGTTCTGCCATTGCAGCCATTGCGCCCGTCATAGATGCGGAGGATTCGGATATTGCCTATGCAATGTCGGCAACCTTTTTGTTTGATATGGCAATGATTGTACTGTTCCCGATTATGGGACAAATGCTCGGGCTGAGTGATATGGCATACGGCTTGTGGGCGGGTACGGCAGTAAATGATACATCAAGCGTAGTTGCCGCGGGATATGCTTTCAGCGAAGGCGCGGGCGATTTTGCCACTATGGTTAAGCTGACAAGGACATTAGCCATAATTCCGACGGTTTTGGTGTTTTCTGTTGTAAGTCTGAAGTTAAAGAGAAAAGAAATGGCTGACGCTTCATACAAGAAAGTCAATATTTTAAGCCTCTTCCCTTGGTTTATTTTGGGATTTTTGGCTTTGGCGGCGGTAAACAGTATGGGGCTGATACCTGCAAATGTTTCATCGGCTGCCAAGGACATAAGTAAGTTTTTGATGGTTACTGCACTTGCGGCGATAGGCTTGAACACAAGCTTTAAGGATATGAAAAAAGCCGGAATAAATCCAATGATTCACGGATTTATAATATCTGTACTTGTGGTTATTGTTGCTATTTTGGTTGAGTGGTGTATGGGATTGGTTTAATTATCTGCGTGAAAACAGGTAAGGTATTGAAAAAAGGAGAATATAAATGTTAAAAAATATCAAAGGCGCAATATTTGACATGGATGGTACATTGGTCGATTCTTTGATGCTGTGGGATATTTTATGGGAGAAATTCGGAATACGGTTTTTGAACCGTAAAGGCTTTCGTCCTTTGGAAGCGGACGATAAATTTGTCAGAACAAAGACCTTGAAGGACGGTATGGAGCACATTCATTCTGTTTACAATATAGGAAACAGCGGTGAAGAATTGTTTGAAATCGCCAATCAAATGATGATTGACTTTTATTCAAATGAGGTTGAGTTAAAAAACGGCGCGTCGGAGCTTCTGGAATATTTTTACGACAAAGGGGTAAAAATGTGCATAGCGTCGGCAACAGATATATCACTTATAAATATGGCGGTTGAACATTTGAAAATCGGAAAGTATTTTAATGATATCCTTTCCTGCACACAAATCGGAAAGGGCAAAGAGCATCCGGATATATACCTGAAGGCGCTGGAGCTGCTGGGTACTCCCATGGAAGAAACGTATGTGTTTGAGGATTCACACGTTGCAGTTGATACGGCGGATAAAATCGGAATGAAAACAGTAGGCATTTTCGATAAATATAATTACGGCCAGGAAGAAATCAGGAAAATTTCAACTGTATATATTGCGCAGGGCGAGACAATGAAAAAGCTCATTGACAATATTTAATATTGAAGCAATGGGAAATATCACTGCGCACGGTTCAAAAAGGAGAATTTGAAATGAATAAATGCGAAAAAGCGGTGGAAAACCATAAAAAGGGATATAATTGCGCCCAGGCAGTGGCGTGTGTGTTTGCGGACGAATTGGGATGCGGCGAAGATGAGCTGTTCAGACTTACGGAAGCCTTTGGCGGCGGCATGGGCGGTACCCAGGGGATATGCGGTGCCGTGAGTGCCATGGTGCTTGCGGCGGGAAAAATGAAAAGCTTCGGAACGGAAAAACTGCCCGAAACCAACAAAAAAGCGAGCTACCAAGCCGCACGCGGGCTTATGGAAAGCTTTGCTCAAAAAGTAGGCTCGGCTTTGTGCAGTGAAATAAAGGGGAATCGGCTTTGCACATGCGACGGATGCATAGAGCAGGCAGTTAAGATATTGGAAGAGTTTATTGAAAAAACAAAGGCGGATGTGAAACCTTAGGGATTTGGTATTATTCCAAAAGCTGGCGGCGGTATTAAAATATGTCAGTCCGAAAAAATGATACCAAAGAAGTAATCATGCAAAAGGTGCACAGCTTGTTATGGGAACATAAATTACATTTGATACATAAAGGAGATGCAGATTATGAGAAAGGTTGAGTTCCTGGGTAAAATGCCCGACCCGTTCAAAAAAGCGGACGGCACAAGAATGACGCCTGCAGAGTGGCAGGAAAAAAGAGATGAGATCCGCAATATGGTGGTGGATTTTGAATATGGCGGTATGCCGCCAAGACCCGAATATGTGGATTTTGAGCGCATAAACAAGGGAACACCCTGCGCCACGGCTACATATTACAGAGTAAAAGCCGGAAAAAATGAAAAAGAATACGTCACATTTTATCTCGGCATAATGAGAAATAAGTCGGAGGAAGTGAAATATCCTGTTCTTCTGACGGGCGACGGATGTTATGATAATCTGGAAAGCGACACCATAAAGGAAGCTATTGGCAGAGGATATGTCGTGGCTAGATTTAACCGTCTCGAGCTTGCCAACGACACCAACGAAAGAAAGGGTCCGCTGTTTGACCTGTACAGCGAGTACCCCGAATTTACTGCTATTTCCGCCTGGGCGTGGGGATATACCGTTTGCATGGATGTGTTTGAAAAGCTTCCCTACACCGATGAGACCGAGGTTGGCATCACCGGACATTCCAGGGGCGGAAAGACGGTTATGCTTGCCGCTACGGTGGATGAGCGTATAAAATACGTGTGCCCCAACAACAGCGGATGCCACGGCGCGGTTTCCCACAGATGCTATGTGACCGACCAGGGCGAAATTAAAAGACCGTCCGAAAGAATTTCAGATATGATAAAAAATCTGCCCACCTGGATGGGACCCAAGCTGTGGGACTATGCGGATAATGAGGACAAGCTGCCTTACGATATGCACTACTTCGGCGCTCTCATTGCTCCCAGATACTACTTGCAGTGCGAGGGTATGCAGGACTACTGGATAAATCCCATCGGTGCATGGCAGAATTTCAGCGCGGTGAAGGAGTGCTATAAATATCTGGGCTGTGAGGGCAATGCGGGCGCATGGTTCCGACCCGGTCAGCATCGTCATAAGCTGCCCGATTTTACGGAATTTATGAATTTCATGGACAGAGCCAGAAAGGGTCTGCCTCTTGCGGAGCATCTCAGCATAAATCCCTATCCTGATATCGAAAAGAATTTTGAATGGTAAATGAGGCGCTGAGGCAAAAGGTCAAGGGCAATTACAATAAAAAAATGCGTTGCGGTATTCCGCAGCGCATTTTTTATGGGTATAAGGTTTATTTTTTTCGTATTACCGCAATGGAGTAAATGACGGTAAGCAAAATGTACGGAATTAATAAAATAAGTGCAATGACCGAAAAAATCGGTGGAAAAAAGATGGTTATGAGGAACAAAATGCCCATTATTACCATTGAAAATCCCATAAACCGATTGATTTTGCGCGCCTTTTGGGTATCGATATTGTAATTCTTTACGTAGTCCAGCTTAGGCATATAGTTGCCCAGTACAATAAATATGACACTGACTATGGTAACGGCGCATTTTCTTATGTCAATATCATGTCCCAGCCCGTAGCCCAGCGTGATAGTCTGCAAAAATACGAACATTACGGGAATTATCCATTTTGCTGCCGCTTCAAATTTTTTCCGACTGCCGTGTTTTTGGGCGTTAAGGTCGGTAACAATACAGCAAAAGGTCTGCATAAGCGCCATTAAAACGGGCAGTCCGAACACCACAAAGCCCTTTGAAGCAAAATTGTCGGGATTGTTGTTGATGTCAAAGTGTATTGCCATGGTGTCGGGAAGATTTTCCCACAGCGAAAGCCCCAAAAAAACGGGCAAAAGGCAGATAACGGCAGTTATAATAAGAATTTTCCATTTTACAAATTTCATTTTTCTTTACCTCCCAGCGCATAAATCCAGGTGAGCACTTCTTCAAAAACGGAAGTGTTCAGCTCATAGTATATGAAGTTTTTGTATTTTCTTTCCGTAATAAGGTCAGCTTTTTTCAGCTTTGCCAGATGATATGACACCGTGGCGGCGGTGAGATTAAAGCTTTCCGCAATTTCACCGGCGGATTTTTTACCGCTTTTCAGCATTTGCAGTATATCACGCCTTGCGGGGTCGGAAATTGCCTTGAGTGTTTCGTTTATTCCCATCGTAAAAAGCTCCTTTCCAGGTATTTAGATATTTTTCTAAATAGATTATAACATACGTAAAACAAAAAGTCAATAACTATTTAGAATTTTTTCTAAATAGTTATTGACAAAACTGAGAATTTATACAAATTACTTCTCCGACAGTTCGTTGTACAGTGTAAAGCCCAGTATCAGCGCACCGCCGACGGCCTGGGGGAGGGTGAGCGGTTCTCCCAGAAGGGTGACCGATATAATAACGGCGACAAGAGGGTCGATATAGCTTAAGATAGCGGCTTTCTGACCCGTCAGACCGCCCAGCGCCGAAAAATACATACAGTAAGTAATGCCCGTGTGGACAATGCCCACAGTCACAAGACTTGCCCAGCCGATAAATCCGTTTTGCGGCAGGTTGAATCCGCTTGTCAGGGCTACATAAGGAGCAAGAACAACTGCGGCGGCAACAAACTGCATAAAGGTTCGGTGTATTCCCGTAATGCCGGAAATGAACTTATTGATAAGAACGACCGCCGCATATAAGACCGCTGCGCCCAATCCGAAAAGTATGCCCAAAAGATGGTTGGGAGCAGGGGAATTGCCGCCGAGACCCGTTATGAGAACTATACCCAGTGTGGACATGATGAAGCATATCGCCTGGCGAAAAGTCAATTTTTCGCGGAACAGGAACGGGCTTACCACCGTGACAATAACAGGAGCGAAATAGTAGCTGAGAGTTGCAACAGAAACGGTGGTGTATTTGTATGCCTCAAAAAGCAGTATCCAGTTAAAGCCCATGGCAACACCCGAAAGCACCAGCAGAGGGATGCGCCTTGCGATATTTTGTATGGGCAGACCCTTTCCCGTGACGGCAAGGAAAGCACCGATGAGCATTATGGCGGTAACCGCACGGTACAGCGCAATTTCACCCGATGAAAGCCCCACATTACGCACAAAAGGTGCCAGTGTGCCGAAGATTGCCATGGAAAGCGTTATGAGAACACGCGGACTTTTAAAAATTTTCATACAAGCCTCTGATAAATTTAATGGATATATTATACAACTAATTCCCCGTAAAAGCAAGAGAAACGGAACAAATGTATTCGCAAACGTATAAAAAACCCCCATAATTACAATTGTATATAGCTTTTTTCAAAATAAATACCGTAAATTGACCATTTTTTTGATTTTCTATTGCAAAAACAAAAAAAGTGTGATATACTGTACACAATGGTTGGTGTTGCACCACCGATACCGACCTGTGGCAGATTATGCTTGGCGGAGCGTGATACACTTCGCCGGACAGAGGGCGTGATACACCCTTTGTCAGACTTAAACCATTTGCTTCTGATATTCTGATACGAACAAAAAGCTTCGGTGCGCCGGAGCTTTTTGTGTTTTCGGCGCGGGCGCCGAGCCAATCCGCGAAAACACCTCGCGTGACAATCATAGTTTTAAAACCTGTTGTTTGTACGCGCATTGGCGCAGGGCTTACCCTGCGGCGTAGGCGCCGAGCCGATTCGCGATTGTTCTTCGCGAGAAAAATAATGCTGAATCACTCGCGTTGTTGGTTCGTGGATTGGGCGCAGGGCTTACCCTGCGGCGTAGGCGCCGAGCCGATTCGCGATTGTTCTTCGCGAGAAAAAATAATGCTGAATCACTCGCGTTGTTGGTTCGCGGATTGGGTGCAGGGCTTACCCTGCGGCGTGGGCGCCGAGCCAATCCGCGAAAACACCTCGCGTGACAATCATAGCTTAAACACCCGCGTTGTTTGTACGCGCATTGGCACAGGGCTTACCCTGCGGAAATAATTTGTACATAATTATAGTGTATAATGTAAGACATAAATATCTGAAAGGATTTTTTGATATGAAACGTATAATTTCATGTATATTGGCGCTTGTCATGGTATTGTCGGCGGTGCTTCTTGCAGGCTGTTCATCAGGCGAAAAATATCAGCCCCTTATAACCTACGGTACACGCTCTGTCAGCACCAATATGTTCGGCTATATTCTTTCCCAGGCAAAGACCATGGCGCTCTATTCGCTGGGTCAGACGGCGGATGCTCCCGAGGTGTGGGAGACGGACGGCGGAAAAATACTTGCCGATTACATAACCGAGGATGCGGTGTCTACCGCGATGTCGCTGGTTTATTATGCTTCGGCGGCAGACGCGGCAGGCGAAAAGCTTACCGAGGAGGATGTTAAAAAGACCGAGGAAAACCTGGAGGCTCTCATGACGGGCTATAATGTAAATAAAAGCGGTCTTAACTCCATAATGGCAAACTACGGCGTGAATTATGATATTCTCAAGGAATACTATTCCCTGCAGCAGCTTGCCGCAAAGGGCAAAAGCTACGTTTTGGGTGAGGGCGGCAGCTACCCCATTACCGACCGGGACTACCTCGATTACTATAACAAGAATTACGTCACCCTGCGTCACCTGAACCTTAATAATATAAATAAGGTGGGTGCCAACGGCAAAGAGGTGCTTCTTACCGATGAGGAAAAGGCACAGGTCGAGGCTCAGGCGGCTTCCATTGAGGCAGGACTTGCGGCGGGTCAGCAGCTTTCGGAGTTTGCAGCCCTTTCTACCGACGCACTTCTGGAGGCATACCCCGACGGGCTTACACTTCCTACCGAGAACAATATTCTGTACGCCATGGCATATGCGGCGGAGCAGGAAAAAAGTGCGTTCAATGTTTTCGGTCTGTACTATTACCTGCTTAACAATGTAGAGGGCTTTGCCGAGACCGCGTTGGCGGGAGAGATGGGTAAGGTCACAAGAATGGATACCGATAAGGGCATATTCTTTGTGGAAAAAATGCCGTTAAATCAGGATATGTTCCCTCTTTATAAAGAAATAATGAAAGAGGACGGCTCACTGGAGCCCATAAAAACAAAAGAGCTTATGAAGGCCAAGGAAAGCGAGTTTGTTATCGATACGGCAACTCTCGACACCTTTACCGTCAAGGGCACTGCGGTTATAGCTGTGCAGTAAAATTTAATTCGGAGAGCTTATGAAAAGAATAATTTCACTTTTTGCGGTACTTGCAATGCTGTTTTCCTGCTTTGCGCTGTACTCCTGTGCAGACAAACCGCAAAACGACAAAACCAACCCTACCGACCTGTCAAGTGTAAATATCCCCGGTGTTACCAATCGCGAGGATTCCGTTACCAAGCCTGCAAAAACCCCCGAGGGACTTTTGGTTTACAAGGAAAATGCCATTCCCGGCGGTGTGTTTCTGTTTCTTTTGTCCCAGACCAAATCCACATATCTTTACTCCGTGACGGGCGACACCAAGGATGACAAGACACTTTGGAGCACCGAGTCGGACGACGGAAGAACCATATCTCAGGTGCTGTTTGACGAAACTCTCAACAGCGCACTTTCCATACTTTATTACGCACAGATTGCCAAGGACAGCGGTATAACTCTTTCTCAGAGCGAGGATGATGAAATAATTACCGCGCTGGATACCCTTGTGGCGGCTTACGGCACAAGAACGGCGTTCAATAACGAAATGCTCCGCTTTGGCGTAGGGTACAACACTCTCCGCGATTTTTACCGCCTTGAGGCACTGGCGCAAAAGGGCGCGGACAGCGTTCTGGGCGAGGGCGGAAGCGAGGAAATAACACGCGACGAGCTGATGGATTACTATAAAAAGAATTTTATCACTCTGCGCCATATTTATTTTAATACCGCATATGCCGACCCCGAAACGGGGGAGGAATTGACCGAGGACGACAAAAAAGAAAAATCCCGCCGTGCCGACGGAATACTTGAAATCGTCAATACCACCTCCGCAACCCTCAAAAACTTCAAGGACGAAAGCGAGGATGGTATTATAAACGAAAGCCCCGACGGTATTACCATACCGCTGGGCGACCTTTTGAATGTGTATGCTTCTTCGGGAAGCGCCAACAATGTATTTTATAACTACTACTTCCTGTTCAGCAATGTCCGCGGCTTTGCCGAGGCGGCACTGATGCACGATTCGGGAGTTGTCACCCGTGTGGATAATGAGGGTGTGGGAATTTTCCTGGTGGAAAGAACGCCTCTCATACTCAATATGTTTGACAAATATAAGGATGCCATCGCCGAGTTTGTCATCCGTCCTCAGCGTATGAACGACAAGGTTGAAAAGCTTAAAGGCGAAAATGCCTTCAAAATCAACCAAACCGCGCTTGACACATATAATATCGAATCTGCGCCCGTGTTGCAACAGAATATTGCATAATGCGCAATGAGCAATTAAAGAAAAAACCTGAAACGTAAAATACGTTTCAGGTTTTGTTTGTTTTATGGATTAAAAAACGATGTCCGGCTGAAGTGACATAAATTTCTAGAAGCTGAAGGTATTGTTGCCCGGTGTGACGGAAAAATCGGTGCTTCTGTTGCCGTCGGGTGAAATAACCCTGAGGGTCAGTGGCTTTTCTGCCGAAATGCTTACGGCTGTTGCACCCTTGGCGCTGTCGGCATGAGTACACTCTACACTGAGCTTTGCACCGTTGAATTCCATGTTGTCCAGCCCGCATTTTTTGCCGTTCAGGCGGAAGGTGACGGTGTTCTTAGGTGCATCAAAGGTGAGACCGATAATATTTTCGATAAACAGTGTTATGGGTGCAAGACCGCTCCAGCCTACAAAATCCTTACGGCACAGCGTTCCCTCCTCGCGCAATGCGGGGCGGTGCTCGGTGGGGGAATAAACCTCCCAGATGCTGGTGTAGTCGGGGTCATTTTCCACCTTTGCTACGGCATCAAGATATTTTATTGCCGATTCACGTGCCAAATCGTGTCTGCCTGCATCGCAGAGACCGCGTATTGCCGCAAAATTCGTAGGCGCCCATACACCGCCCAGCCAGTATCCGCCGTCGGGCATGTAATTCAGGTCGTCCGCCGAAAGTGAAGCAAAGGGAACGTTTGTGTAAAATTCGTCGGGGTTGGTCATGTGGCGTATCACGCTGTCGGCACGCTCGCCCGTTGCCGCGCCGCAGGTCAGCGCCCAGAAAGCGGCGGCGGTTTTTGTGTTAATCAGTTTGACCTTTGCATCTGCCGAGCCGCGGGCGAAAAAGTCATAATAAAAGCCTGTTTTTTCGCTGTAATGATACTTGTTTATAAGCCCGCATATACGCGCGTGCTCTCCGTCGTAAAAGTCAGCCTTTTGGTTGTCTTTAAGATGCCTGCATATCAATGCCAGATGACGGGCGGTGAGTGCCTGCTGGCAGGCAAGGTCTATAAAGCACACATCGCTTCCCAGAAGCTGTACGGCAGGGTATCCGCCCCTGGGAGCGTTATCCATGCCGGAAGAGCCGGGGTCCTCGAAGTAATAAAGTCCGCAGGAACGGGTACGACGGGTGTTGATGAAGCTGTATAAGCCCTCAAGCGCCGGAAGTACCTTTTCAAAACGGGAATCGTCACCCGAAATCATAAAATAGCTCCATTCCGCCCATGCCATAAGCGGGGGATTGATGCGCTCGCCGAAGGCTTCTTTTTCTGTACTTATGCGGTAAGCCATGGACATATAGCCGTCGGAGGTACGGCGCAACCTGTAAAGGTTGTCAAGATTATTCAGGGCGCTGATGGTACCGTTGGAGTAGTTGGTGATGAACACCATAATACAGGAGTCCCACTGCCATACCGTGTTTACACCCGGCATGCAGGTGAGCTGAGGGTTCCAGCCCTCCTTGTCGATATACTCTACGTTTTTGAACGCCAGCTCCCATGCTTTGTAATAAAGCTGTGTCAGATCCTCTCTGCCCTCGAGAAAGGGACGGGGCAGTTTGTCACGGTTAAAAATATATTTTATCATATTATTGTTCGTCCTTAAGTCGGATTTCCTTGCGCTTGATTTTGCCTCCGATAGTTTTGGGAAGCTCGTCCACGTATTCTACAATTCGGGGATATTTGTAGGGTGCGGTAACCTTTTTAACGTGGTTCTGAAGCTCCTTGGTCAGCTCGTCCGAGGGGGTGAAGCTGCGGGTGAGAACTATGGTCGCCTTTACTACCTGACCGCGGATGGGGTCGGGTGCGGCGGTTATGGCACATTCCAGTACCGCAGGATGCGTAAGCAGCGCACTTTCCACCTCAAAGGGACCGATGCGGTAGCCTGAGCATTTTATAACGTCATCATTTCTGCCCTCGAAATGGAAATATCCGCCCGCATCGCGCCATGCTACATCTCCCGTGTTATAAACACCGTTTACCCACACTCTGTTCATGGTTTCGGGGTCATTTACATACTCGCGGAAAAGACCTGCGGGATGCATGGAGGAAGCGTTTTTGATGACAATTGAGCCTACAACGCCGTCCTCGCAGGATACGCCGTTCTCGTCCACGATATCGATATCGTAAAGGGGAGAGGGTTTTCCCGTAGAGCCGGGACAGATGTCAAACCACTGGAAATTGGCGATGAGAACACTGCCCTCGGTCTGACCGAAGCCCTCGGTTATTTTCAGGCCTGTTGCTTCGTAAAACTTGTTGAATACCTCTGCGTTTAATGGCTCGCCCGCGGTGGTGCAGTGCTTGATGGAGGAAAAATCGCCCTTTGACAAATCTTCCTTTATGAGGAAGCGGAAAATGGTGGGGGGAGCGCAGAAGGTGGTGAGCTTAAGGTTGGAGATGGCTTTCATAAGGTTTGCGGGCACGAATTTTTTGTCGTCATACGCGACTATCGCCGTACCGCAGATCCATTGGCCGTATATCTTGCCCCAACCGAATTTAGCCCAGCCGGAGTCCGCCATGGTAAGGTGAACGCCGTTGTCCTGAATTCTCTGCCAGTATTTCGCCGTCACGATGTGACCCAGAGGGTAGGTGAAATCGTGCAGAATCATTTTGGGCATACCTGTTGTGCCCGACGAAAAATACATAAGCATTGGGTCGTTTATGTGGTTGGGCACACGGGCAAAGCTTTCATCGGAGTTTTCAAACTCATAGCGCAGGTCCATCATGCCCTCGGGGATATTTTCACCCACAACACATACTTTTTCAAGCGTTTTGCAGTCCTTGAGGGAGTCGGTTATATTCTTGAGTATATCGGGCTGGTCAACGGTGCATATCATTTTTATGCCTGCGCTTTCACAGCGGTATACAATGTCCTTGGGGGTAAGCTGGAAGGTGGCGGGGATACATACCGCGCCTATTTTGTGAAGTGCCAGGAAGGATACCCATACCTCAACGCGCTGACGCAGAATGAGCATGACCTTGTCACCCTTAGCTATGCCCATGCGGGTAAAGGCATTTGCCGCTTTGTTGCTCATACGGCTCATATCGCTGAAGGTGTAGTCGATGCTTTCCTCGGTTTCGTCGTCGTAGTGGATGAGGGCGCGCTTTTCGGGAAAGCTTTTTGCCCATTCGTCCACAACGTCATAAGCGAAGTTGAAGCCTTCGGGAATGTTCAGCTTGTAGTTCTGCTTGAAGTCCTCGTAGGAGGTAAAATCAACTCTCGGCAGAAATTTATTTAACATGAAATTGTAGCTGTTCATGCAGTGCTCCTTAATCGTGTATTACGGTGAGAAATTCGCTGTCCACACCGCCTGCGCGCTGACCGTGAGGAATGGTGGGGTCGAAATAAATGCTGTCGCCCACATTAAGCACAAATTCGCGCTTGCCCAGTGTGACTATAACCACGCCCTTGGTGACGTAGTTGAATTCCTGACCCTTGTGGGAAACCAGCTCGCTGGGCTCCTTGTCCGCGCCCAGAGATACTATCATGGGGTCCATTACTCTGCCCTTGAAGTTTATGGCGAGGGAGGAAAAAGCGTAGCCGGGATAGCGCTCGATTTCGTGTCCCTGACCTGCTCTTACCACGGTGTATTCAGCCATTCTTGCGTCGCTTCCCGTGAGTATTACGGTGGAATCTACGCCAAGAGCTCCCGAAATGCCGTATATTATGCTGATGGGTATGTCGTCCAGACCGTCCTCGTAGGAATGGTACTGCGCAAGTGAAATACCCAGCTTTTCGGCAAGCTCGGCGGGCTCCATGTCCATTATTTCACGCAGCTCCTTTATTCTGGATGCTATTTGCTTTACCTGTTCGTTGATGGTGTTCATGTGTTTCTCCTTTTATGTGAGTGATATCCGTATAAGGTCGCCGTCAAGCGTTAATTTTGTGCCGTAGGGGGCGCTGAGACGGTCGAGACGGTTGAAAATGTCCTTGGCTGTATCGCCCTTTGCGGGGTGGGGCAGACCGTTGTCCGCAATGGGACGGTCAAAGCCCAGCTCTACGGGCTTTAATACTATTTCGGTTACCTCGTCATCCTGCATTTTAATGTAGGGGATGACGGTGAGAAAGTTATCAATCTTTGAATGAAGCCCTCTTTTGCCGTTGTCCGAACGCAGTGCCAGTGCTTCGGCGGTGGTGACGTCCTTGGGGAAGCCCAGCTTGTCGGTGAAGTCGTAGGGCAGAAGCCGTACGGCGTTGGTCTGGAACACAAAGTTACCCAGGGAGTAGAAAATGGGCTTGCCGTTGTATATTTCAACAGGTCTGAGCTGATGGCAGCCTCCGCCGATAATGGCGCAGGCGCCGGCATCGATGGCATCGTGTGCAAATTCCTTGTAGAACATGGCGGGGTCGGTGTGGCTTGTACCCATTTCATGTGAATGTACCATCACCACCACGTAGTCAAGATAGCGTCTTGAATCTGTTATAAGGTCGAGAAGACGTTTTTTGTCCTTTTTGTTGCAGGTGGTGATACAGCCTGTATTTTCGCCCACTCGGTATTTTTGCTTGCCAAGCACAAATGTGCCCTCTTCAAGCGGTGGCAGAAAACCGTCGCGGCGTTCAATATCCGCTTCTATGTTTATGTTTGTGGCGGCGGCGATTTCCTTAAGACTTTCAAGCTGGGCGGCAGTGACAATGTATTCGGTGTTGAACCTCAGATAGTTAAGACCGGGTCTGCCCTTGAGAGCAGGGCCCTGTTCGCCTGCTTTCCAGTTCTGGTCAAAGGATGAGCATACCGATATAACGCCCACACGCGCGGTTGAAAAGTCCAGTACGGCGGGACGGCTCGCTTCGTAAAGGTTACAGCCCGTGCCCGAGTAGGCTATACCGCGCTCTTTGAGAGCACGGCAGGTGGACTCCAGTCCGCCGTAGGAAAAGTCCATGGCATGATTGTTGGCAACCCCGAAAAAATTGAAGCCCATGGCGGTGATGTCATCTGCAACCTTTGGGTCGGCATTCATCCAGGTGCCGCCGCTGGTGGCATTCGGGAAGCTGTCATATTCCGACAGGACGGTTTCCAGATTTATGATTTTTGCTTCGGCTTTGTTTATAAAATCACATATTTCGTCATAGCCTTCATAGGGTGCGGTTCTCTTCAAAAAAATTGCATCGCCTGCGGCGGTAAAAGTCATGCTTTTCATATAGACACCTCGTTTTTTAAATCAGCCTTGCGAATTTTTTATTCGTATGCTATTGCAAAAAGCTCTTTATTTCGCTCGTGATTGCCCAGAAGATAGTTATAGCCGAACACTGCCTCCAGTCCCGTTGCCTTGCGGTATTCGTACACCGACACGTTTCGCGGGTTGGAGTGGCTTTTGGCATTTTTGCCGCGGCGGTAGATGTCGCTTTCCTTTTCGGTAAGGTGCTCCATTATTCTGTCGCAGGCGGCACACTGATTTTTGGCGGTGACGTAGTTAAGTGCAAGCTTGTTGATTTCGCCCGGCTTTGTAATGCCCTCCATCGCAAGCTTTTGTCTTACCAGCACCTCCAGCGCCGAGTCGCCGACATACGCAAGTATCAAAGGGGTTATGTTATCGGGATTTTCAATGCTCAAAGTCCTGTTCCTCCGCTGTGATATTTTCGTTCGTGAACAGTGTTCCGCGGAAAGTGCCCTCCACGATGTGGTAAAGTATTTTCGGGTTTACGCCGTTGGCGATTATCATGGGCACACCCGCTTCGGCGGCAATCCCCGCCGCTTTCAGCTTTGCAATCATACCGCCCGTTCCGCGCTCTGTTCCCGCACTCTGGGCAAAGGACGAAATCTCCTCGCTTATGTGGGTGACCAGCGGAATAAGCTTGGCATCGGGGTCCTTTCGGGGGTCACTGTCGAAAAATCCGTCCACGTCCGAAAGGTTTATAACAAGGTCGGCGTGAGTTATGGAGGCAACGTATGCCGATAGAGTGTCGTTACCGCCGAACTCCAGCTCAACCGACGAGATGGTGTCGTTTTCGTTGATGATGGGTATGCAGTTCATTTTCAGAAGCACCTCAAAGGTGTTTACGCAGTTTTCGCGTCTTACGGGATTGTCCACCACGTCCTTTGTCAGAAGCACCTGAGCCACCTTGTGACCGTACTGCGAGAAAAGACTGTCGTACATATTCATAAGCTCACACTGACCGACAGCCGCCGCTGCCTGCTTCTCGGCAGTCAGCTTGGGACGGTCGGTAAAGCCTATCTTGGCAAAGCCTGCGCTTACCGCGCCCGAGCTTACCAGTATTATTTTCTTGCCGCTGTTCTGCAGGTCGCTTAAAACCTTGACCAGCAGCTCTATTTTTCTCAGATTGACCATGCCCGTTTCGTGAGTAAGGGTGGAGGTACCAACTTTCACGACGATTGTTTTGTATTTTGAAAAGTCCGTATTGAATTTAAAAACCTTCATGGCGTTCCTTTCGGCTTAAATTTATAAAATAATTTTCAAAAAACTCTTCCAAAAATTAATAAAATATATTATAATACATAAGTAAGGATTTTTCAATACAAAAAATATTAAAAGATTGAATTTTTTTAATTATTATGCAAAAAAACACACATAAACCCGAAATACTTGCTCCCGCGGGCAGTATAGATGCCTTTTATGCCGCACTGGCAGGGGGCGCTGACGCGGTGTATATGGGCGGTACGGCATTTAATGCCAGGGCCTCGGCAAAGAATTTTACCGATGACCTTATTCACCGCGCTCTGTATATTGCTCACGAAAAGGGCAAAAAAGTGTATATAACGCTGAACACCCTGGTGGGCGACCTTGAAATATCAAAGGCGGCGGAATTTGCGTACAGGCTTCACAATATGGGCGCGGACGCCTTTATTGTGCAGGATGTGGGGCTGGGTATGTACCTTAAGGAAACCGTACCCGATATAACACTTCACGCCTCTACACAAATGGCGGTGCAAAATGCCGGGGGCGTGAATTTTCTGGCGGAAAAGGGCTTTGACAGAGTGGTTATTTGCCGTGAGGCTTCAAGAGAGGATTTAAAAATACTTACGGCACAGACCAAAACCGAAATTGAAATGTTCGTTCACGGTGCGATATGCGTGTGCCGTTCGGGACAGTGTCTTATGTCCTCCTTTATCGGCAGAAGAAGCGGAAACCGCGGAGAATGTGCCCAGCCCTGCCGACTTGACTATAACGGCAAAGCCTCGCTCAGTATACCCGACATGTGCCTTGCGGGGCATATTCCCGAAATATGCGGTATGGGTATAGCCTCGCTCAAAATTGAAGGAAGAATGAAGAGCCCCGAATATGTTTTCGGGGTCAGCCGTATTTACAGACGTCTTGCGGACGAGTGCAGAAGTGCAACACCCGACGAGGTAAGGCAGTTAAAGGAGCTTTTCTCCCGTGGCTTTACCGACGGCTACTACGACGGCAAGCGGGTGATTACGGGTGCGGTGCGCAGTGAAAAAGACAAGGAATTGACCCGACGCGCCGAAAATGCACTCAGCGGTGTGCTTTCCCGAAGCGCACGTGAAATAAAAAACACCGCTGTACCCGAAATGCCCGATATACCTGAATTTACCCCGTCAAGACCGCCTAAAAATGCCCGAAGCATGAAAAAAATCAAAAAAGCGGGCACGTTGGGACTTCGCATGGTATTCTGCGAGGGCTCGGCATATTCTCAAAAACTGCTTGATGCAATAGAAAAGCTTGATTTCGGCGAAAAGTATCTTGAGGGTATATATTTCCCTTTGAATTCAAAGCTCCCGTGTGCTAAGGACATTTATGGTGTTATAACACCCCACGCAGTGCAGGACACTCAGCGGACAGATTTCGTCAGAATGTTACAGAATGGTACAACTCTCGGCTACAAAAAGTGCCTTGTTCGCAACGTTTCCCACATTTCCGATGTGGAAAATGCGGATTACTCGCTTATGGGCGCATCGGAGCTTAATGTTTACAACTCGGAAAGTGTAAAGGCATTTCGCGAAATGGGCTTTCAATCTGTAACGCTGTCGGCGGAAGCTACTCTTCCCCAGATACGCGACACGGACAAATACAAAATTCCCTGTGCCGTAACGGTTTACGGCAGACTTCCCCTGATGGTGACAAGCGTTTGCCAGATGAACCCGTCGGGATGTGAGCACTGCGGTAAAGCGTGTGGCAGAAAAACCGTGCTGACCGACCGTACGGGTACAAAATTTCCCGTTTGTGCCGACGGCATGGGGCATAATATCATATATAATTCACTGCCGTTGTGCGGTGCGGACAAATTGAAGGCGCTGTACGACTGCGGTGTGAGTGTTGCGACACTGATGTTTACCGACGAGAGCGAAAATCAGATAATAAACATCATAAAAAGCTTCATAAAAGGCGAAAATCCCACAACGGAGTTTACAAGGGGATATTTGAAGTAGAGTCTGCAATATTTAATTCAGGCTAAAAGCATGAGGTGTAAGATGGAAATAAAGATAAAAAAATTAAACGAAAGCTGTATTTTGCCCCAATATATGACCGAGGGTGCGGCGGCGATGGATGTGTATGCCTGCATTGAAAGTGAAATTGTGATACAGCCCCGTCAAAGAGTGCTTGTCCCCACCGGCTTTGCGGTAGGAGTGCCGTCGGGCTATGCGGCAATTTTGTGCGCACGCAGCGGACTTGCTTACAAAAACGGCATAGGACTTGCCAACGGCATAGGCGTTATCGACAGTGATTACAGAGGCGAGGTCAAGGCGGCGCTTGTCAATAATTCCGATGTGCCCTTCACGGTTGAAAAGGGCATGAGAATAGCCCAGATGATGATAATTCCGGTGGCGGTGTGCACACTTACGCAGGTTGACGAGCTTGAAGAAACCGACCGCGGTGCAGGCGGCTTCGGCTCTACGGGAACAACAAAAAATTAATTTGCAATTCGCAATTTGCAATGCGCAATTAAGGAAATTTTTCGCTAAAGCGAAAAATAATTTTAAATAAAAATGCTTTTTACTTGAAATAACAGACAAAACATCTATAAAACTTATTATTTATATTCAGTTTATTTTGGAGATTTTGCGTAGCAAAATCAACATCAATTGCGCATTGCGCATTGCGAATTGCGAATTGCAGAGCGAAGCGCATTGCGAATTTGAAAACGAAAGGATAACTGTAAATAATGGCAGACATATTTGACCTCTTCAAGAAAATAGAAACACCAAAGACACCGCCCATGCCTGTGGAATATATTATTGCGGGGCTGGGCAATGTGGGTGCAAAATACACCCGCACGCGCCATAATATCGGCTTTATGACGCTGGATTATATCGCTCAGAAAAAGGGCTTTAAAATAAATAATTTCAAATTCAAGGCGATGACGGCGGATGTGAATTTCGGCTCAAAGAGAGTTTTGTTCATGAAGCCCGAGACCTTTATGAACAATTCGGGTGAGGCTGTGCGCGAGGCGGCGGATTTCTACAAAATCCCCCCCGAGAATATTGTTATAATATTTGATGACATAAGCCTGGAGCCGGGCAAGCTGCGTATAAGAAGAAAAGGCTCGGACGGCGGTCACAACGGTATAAAATCAATAATATACCACCTTTCAAGCGACGCCTTCCCCCGCATAAAAATGGGAGTGGGCGCCAAGCCCCATCCCGACTACGATTTGGCGGACTGGGTGCTTTCGGAATTTTCCAAAGAGGATGCCGAGGCGATATATCCCCGCTTTCAGGACGCGTGTGACGCGCTTGAAATGATGCTGTCGGGAGAAATCGATAAGGCTATGGGTAAATTTAATTCATGAAATTCATACTGGATGCAATGCACGGAGAAAAGGAGTATAACTCCCTTGTCTCCACACTTAAAAACGAAAAAAATCCGCTTCTTGTCACGGGGCTTGCACAGGGCGCAAAAAGTGCGTTCTGCGGTGCGCTGTACCGTGACATGGGTAAAAAGACGGTAATATTCGTGCCGGACGAAAAGGATGCGCGTACACTGTACGGTGAGCTGGAGGCAATATGCCCGCGCATACTGCTTTTTCCCGCGCGCGATTTTGCGCTGGCGTCCTACGAGGTGTCTTCTCACGACTTCGAGTATCAGCGTCTTTCTGCACTTTACGCGGCGGCTACGGGAGATTACGATATACTCATCACCACCATCGAGGCGGCATGTCAGCGTACTGTCCCCAAAGACGTGCTTTTGGGCATGAGCTGTAAAATAGAGCGCGACTGCGACTATTCCATGACCGATTTGTGCGAAAAAGCGGTGAAAATGGGTTACAGCCGTACCGAGCTTGTAGAGGGCGAGGGCCAGTTTTCCGCGCGCGGCGGTATTATGGATATTTTCGTTCCGGGTCAGCAAAGTCCCGTGAGAATAGAATTTTTCGGGGATACGGTGGACCGTATCTGCCGTTTTGACGTGCTTACCCAGCGCGGATTTGAAGACCTTACCGAGGTAATACTTCTGCCTGCGGGCGAGGTGGTTATATCCGGGGAGGCGAGAATACGCATTGCTGAGGCGCTTAAAAAGGCACGCAGTAAAAAGAATTCCGATGCGGACGCCATAACACATGAAATCGGAAAAGTAGAGGGCGGACTCAGCTTTGCCCACGACTTCTATATAGACCTTATCTACCCCCAAAAAGCGGCAATGCTGGACTATCTTGACAGCCCGCTGTGTATACTTCTGTCGGGTGATGTGCAAAAGGAAAGGCTTATTGCCGCGGATAAATTCATACGTGAAACTCTTAATGAAATGATTTGCGAGGGCAAGGGATCGGCTATACCCGATAAACTGGAGCTTATTTACCCCTACGAGCTGTTTTGCGACTACATAAAGGGCGAAAAGACGGTTATTGCGGACAATTTCATGCATACCGTAGACGAATTCCCCTTAAGCGGTGTGTTTTCCTTTACCACCCGTCCCGTGTCTCCCTTCGGGGATAATCTCGGTATTATGCTGGAGGATATCGAGGCATATATCGAAAGCGGTTTTAAAATTGCGGTAAGCTGTGAAAACACCGCCGAGGCGGAAAATACATTTTCCATTCTGGAGGAGCGGGGCATACACTGCCACATGGTTACTCCCGAGGATGACCTGACTCCCGGTGTGCCTGCCATTATGGTGGCGCAAAACGAGGGAAAAAGAGTGGTAAGCATCAAAAACGGGTTTGAGCTTAATACTTCAAAGTTCGTGCTTCTCACCAATAATGCCGAGGCATGGGCAGGCTCCCGCGATAAGCGCAGACCATCCTCCAAAAAGAGTGCCAAGGAAAGAATCCTGTCCTATTCCGACCTTAATGTGGGGGACTACGTGGTGCACATCAACCACGGTATCGGTATTTACGACGGCATACAGACCATGGAATTTGACGGTGCCGTAAAGGACTTTATAAAGCTTCGCTATGCAGGCACCGACGTTTTGTATGTGCCCTGCAGTAACCTTGATACCATTTCCAAATACATCGGCTCAAAGAGCGACGACGAGGGCGGTGTCAAGCTGACAAAGCTCAGCGGTAACGAATGGCACAAGACCAAGGCAAAGGTAAAAAGCGGTGCGCAGGATATTGCAAAACAGCTTATCGAGCTGTATGCACAGCGCAGAAAAATGAAGGGCTATGCCTTTTCGCCCGACACCCCCTGGCAAAAGGAATTTGAGGACGCCTTTGAGTACCGCGAGACGGACGCACAGCTTCGCAGTGTTGAGGAAATCAAAAAGGACATGGAAAGCGAAATACCCATGGACAGACTTTTGTGCGGAGATGTTGGCTTTGGTAAGACCGAGGTTGCCATGCGCGGAATTTTCAAGTGCGTAATGGACGGTAAGCAGGCGGCAATTCTTGTGCCCACCACCATTCTTGCATGGCAGCACTACAAAACCCTGCTGACCCGCTTCAGAGGCTTCCCCGTGAAAATAGATATGCTGTCCCGTTTCCGCACCAAAAAACAGCAGGACAAGACCGTTTCCGACATGAAAAAGGGTCTTGTTGATATTGTCGTGGGAACGCACAGGCTTATACAAAAGGACGTGCAGTTTTCAGATTTAGGCTTTCTTGTGGTGGATGAGGAACAGCGCTTCGGTGTCACCCATAAGGAAAGGCTTAAGGAAATTTCAAAAAATGTGGACGTGCTTACCCTGTCTGCAACTCCTATTCCCCGAACGCTTAATATGGCGCTCAGCGGAATAAGGGATATGTCGCTTCTGGAGGAAGCGCCCGGCGACCGTTTTCCGGTGCAGACCTACGTTATGGAGCATGATATTGCCATACTTGCCGAGGCTATCCGCCGCGAGGTAAGAAGAAGCGGTCAGGTGTTTTATCTTCTCAATGACATCGACCTTCTGGAACGGCGCGCCTACGACATCAAAAAACGTCTGCCCGACGTTAATATCGCCACCGCCCACGGTAAAATGAACCGTGAGGAGCTGAGTGAGATATGGCGTCAGATGATAGAGGGCGAAATAGATATTCTTGTGTGTACAACCATTATCGAAACGGGAGTTGACGTGCCCAACGCCAACACGCTGATAATAGAAAATGCCGATAAAATGGGGCTCAGCCAGCTTCACCAGATACGCGGACGAATAGGACGAAGCAACCGCAAGGCATATGCATATCTGACCTACCGCAAGGGCAAGGAGCTGAGCGAAATCGCAACCAAAAGGCTCACTGCCATACGCGCCTATACCGAATTCGGCTCGGGCTTCAAAATCGCCATGCGCGACCTTGAGATACGCGGCGCGGGCAACCTTCTGGGTGCACAGCAGCACGGACATATGGACATTGTGGGCTATGAAATGTACATAAAGCTTCTGGACGAAGCGGTACGTGAACTCAAGGGCGAGGCACCCGAAAAGAAGAAAGAGGACACCACGGTGGACCTTTCGCTGGATGCCTTTATCCCCAAGGACTACATCACCTCTCCCGAAATACGCATAGATATATACAAAAAAATCTCCGTTCTCGAAACGGAGGAGGAGTCCATGGACCTTATCGACGAGCTTATCGACCGCTTCGGAGATATACCCCGCGAGGTGGGAAATCTTATTGCGGTGTCGCTTATACGAAAGACGGCATCCGACTGCGGTATTAAAAAGATCGTGCAGTCGGGTCAGCTTATACATATGTATCTGGACGAGTTCGAGCTTCAGCCCATTTCGGACCTGGTGGACAGATACCCGCCCGGACGGCTTTCGATATCGCTTAAGGGCGATCCGTTTTTGCTTTACAAGCTTCCCCCCGCACCGCTTACACCCGCACGTGCTAAGCCCGTAAAGGAGGACAAGCGCAAAAAGCTGGCGGAGTTTGAACAGCTTTTAAAGGACTATTACGAGATAATTCGGGAGTTCAACGGCAAAAATGCTCCGTCCCGGGACGGGGAAGGAGAATAAAATGGCACAAAAAGAGAACATCTACAAAGAGGCGAGAAGAAGGATAGTGGAAAAGAATTCTGCATCCGCATCTCCCGCCGAAAGAGCAGGCGCTCACGAATTGTCCAGTCTGGAAAGGGCACAGGATGTACTTATGATAGAGCGTTCGCGGCTTTCCCAGATAGAAAATTCCCACGTAGCGCCGTATCCCGACGAGGTGGTGGCTATGGCAAAGGCATACCGCGCACCCGAATTGTGCAATCACTACTGCGCCCATCAGTGCCCCATAGGCGAATATACCCCCACACCCGAGCTGTTGTACGGCGACCTTAACGAAATATCCGTAAGGCTCATGTCGTCACTGCATTTTTTGCAGGAATCCGCACCTCTGATATATAAAGTGCTGGAGGACGGTAAGGTCAACCCCGACGAGCGGGAAGCCTTTTCAAAAATCACGGACACCCTCAGAAAGCTTTCATACAGTGCGGCTTCCCTTGAATTGTGGGCACGTAAAAACGGCCTTGGAGACGGGGAATAGGGCTGTAAAAAGAAAGGACGTAAAATGAGTAAAATATACACCGCGTTTATTTCCTCGGCGTATGAAAGTCTTAAGGACGAGCGTGCCAAGGTTATAAATACACTTCTTGATTTTCGCATACTGCCAATCGGAATGGAGCACTTCACCGTGCCCAGCAACGGAAATTTTGATGCAATAAAACCGCTTATCGACGAATCGGACGTTTTCATTCTGCTTTTCGGCGGACAGTACGGCTCGTGCGATTCGCAGGGTGTGTCTTACACCGAGCTGGAATATGACTATGCCCTGAAAAAAAACAAGCACATTGTCGCCATTGCCTGCGACGAAATGGTGATGCTTCTGGAAAAGAATGAAGAGGAGCTTACCGATGACGAAAACAAGCAACGCAAATTCTATGCCAAAAGCGGCATGGCGCGCAAGGTTTCTCCCGATCTTTCAATAAGAACAATCATCACCCAGTTTCTCACCACTAATAATATACTTTCAAAATGCATCGGCTGGACACGCACCGAGGATGAAGGCATCGACCCTGCGGCATTGGAAAAATGGCGCGAAAAGCACAAGGCGTACAATTTTTCGGGCAAGTGGTATCATGTTCATCTGAGTAACGTGGACGAGGATTACATACGTGTGGGCACCATTACCGTTGAGCAGGATTTTACCCCCGTAAATTACCTTAAGCTGAAGCTGACGGGCAAAAATTACAATGTGCTGTTTTACGACAGTGATAAAAAAATACTGTATGAGGACGATGATAAATATTCCCGCTTTACAGGTGAATATAATTTAGATACCGAGGGCAAAATTTCGGGGCGGTACAATTCACGCAGGTTTTTCACGGGCAAATTCGGCTCCCAGCCCGTCAATGACGAGCCCTGCAACGGCAGACATGAGTTTTTCTTCACGCCCGACGAGGACGAGGAGACAGTACGTCTGGACGGCGAATACCGCGACGAAGCACCCTCCTTCAAATACGGCAAATTGTTTATTTTCCGCGATATAAATAAAAGAAACGAATTCCTTTTGTCCCGACGGGGTGACAGAATAGAAAAGAAAAAGGGTGAATGATATGAATTATCAGGCTATTATCGATATGGTTATAAAGGCGTCGGAGTTCGCTCTGGACGGCAGTCTTTCGGGCAGTGTTGATATGAAGGGCAGTGCGGATTTTGTCACTGCGGCAGATTTGAAGATAAGCGCATATGTAAAAGAACAGCTTAAAACTCTTTCCCCCGGCTCGGGCTTTATGAGCGAAGAGGAGCAGTCCGATCCCGGCAGTGAATACTGGATTCTCGACCCTGTGGACGGAACCACCAATCTGGTGTACGGCTATGGCATGAGTTCGGTATCGCTGGCGCACTTTGACGGCGAAAAAGTGGATTTCGGTGTCATATACAATCCCTTCAATAAGGAGCTTTTTACCGCAAAATCGGGTGAGGGAGTTTATCTCAACGGCAAAAAAGTACCCCCTGCACCCGACAGACAGCTTTCCGACTGCATTATCGAGTTCGGCGCCGGTTCCACATGCAAGCAATACACCGAGCAGAGCTTTGCCGTGGCAAAAGAGGTCTTTACAAACTGTCTTGACCTGCGCCGTATCTGCTCCACTGCACTTGCCATCGCCTATGTTGCCTGCGGAAGAATCAACGGCTACTTCGAGCGTGTTATAAAGCCCTGGGATTATGCCGCCGCTTCCCTTATGCTCAAGGAGTGCGGATGCGTGTGCTCCGACTGGAATTCAAAGCCTGTTCCTTACCACCGCTGTTCCTCCAGCTATGTGTGCGGAACGCCCAAGGCATACGATTTTCTTGTAAAGACCATTCAGAAGTACGATAACAAATGAAAAATGCGGACAATGTCCGCATTGCGCATTACAAAAACCCGCAGACAATGGCGTGATACTCTTAACGGAGTATCACGCCAACTCTATTCGCCTCTGGCGAGTGATATTGCTTCGCAGTGATATTCGGCTTACGCCGAGTGGTATTCGCTGCGCGAGTTTGAAAGGCGAATAGAATATCACTGTGAACAATATCACTTCCCGCAAGGGAAATACCACTCTTTGCGAAGCAAAGAATTTCACTCACATATAAAGCAGAAAAGAGAGAGTCTTACGGAAGTGTTTCCGTATTTCTCTCTCTTCTGTTTTTATTGCCAGTTTCGCATTTGTTTTACAAATGCACAGGTCTTTGCCCATACCCTTATTTTATTTCTCCGATAAGGACATCACCCTATGTCTGCGGGTTCAGACTGTCGAGAAAGCCGTGATACCGCGACGGAAATAAATTATATTTCAAAAAAACGCAAATAAAGCAAAAAACAAATTAACAGCAGGTGATACATCGAATATCACCTGCTGTTTGTCGCTTTTTGCCGCTTCAAGCCTTACCGTACCTTTGTACGCCGACAGGCTTAAATCAGCAAAATATCCCTGACTTTTCGAAAGTCTCACAGTGTGTCGACAGGTTTATCGACACACAAAAACCCGCAGACATTGTCTGCGGGTTTTTCCATGTTTTTATCATTTAACTTATTCGATTGTGTAAACCAGTCCGACGGTGTCCAGAAAATCGGTGAGAGTGCGTTCGCCGTTTCTGATAAATGTCGCCCGCGCCTGTATCGCCTTGTCAATTTCATCAAAGGCAACGAAAACGGAATAATCTCCGTCATATGTGAGTATCAGAGCAAATTCGCCCTCAAAATCCGCCCTCTTTTCAAATTCCGCCACAGAGGTCAGCGCGGTGGTTGCCGCAAGAGTGTTTTTGCCGTAGGAAGCATTGTGGCTTGCCGCAAAGGAGGTAAGCGGAAATTCGCCTGATTTGTAAAGAGCGGTAAATTCGTCTTCCTTCAAGCCCTCGATGGTTTTCTGCTTGTCGGGGGTGAGAAGCTTTATATCAACGGGGGAAGAATAATCATTCTGAGCTATGGCTGTAAAAATATCGCGTATTTCTCCGCTCCGGGCAATGGCTTCGACCAAGTCCTTATCGGCTGCTGCCGCTGCGGAGTTCTGCGCAAGTGCAACGGCGATGTCGGAATAGCTCATATTTTTATCGTCGATTTGGGTGCTCACCAAAACAGAGGTCGGGCCGTCTGCTCCGCCTATTACTCCGATTGTGGAATTATTACATGAACAGAGCGCCGCAAGGGTAAATATCAATGCAAGCGCTGCGATTGTTTTTTTCATTGAAGTACCTCCGTTGAGTTTGGTGTTTAGACGCCGTTTATACGTAAAAAGTTCCGAAATTTACATTACCACTCATTTTATCACAAAATCCGCGTTTTGTCAAGTGTTGTGCTCTGCCGATGGGTAATTTGGGTTAAAAAGGATTGACGAAGTGAATTTTGCCGCAAAATGCAGTTTTTTTGTTTATTTGCATATAAAATTTACATCAAAAGTATAAAATAACGTTCAAAATATATTGACTTTGCTGTAAATTTATGATACAATGATTGTAAGTATAATGTAAAATTTGAGCCGAAAGTACCGATAATTTTGTGACTGCGGTATAATGACGTGATTGCAATTTCCACATGCGGTACAAATGAGTTTTGACAGTTCTATATATTGTGTTTATACTTGCTGTGGAGTGCTTCCGCAGTGCCCTTTTTACGCGGTTCAGCCGCTTTACATAAATTGTTTTTCAAAATTATATCCTAAAAGGAGAAAAATCATGAAAAAGTTATTTGCACTTCTTCTTACCGTGCTGATGCTCATGAGCCTTACGGCTGTTGCTGTTGTTGCAACAGGGGAAAGTCAGGCAAAGGCACCCATTGTCTTCAGATTCAATAATGAAGATATGCTGGAGAACTGGTACAACGCATACGGCGGCGGCTTCAAGGCCGATTATAAAATAGTCGACGGTGTTGCATCGGTTGACGGCTGTTCCACCGACGGACACGGCGTTGTTGCGTTTTCCTACCGCTTCAATAACGGCGATGTGAGCTTTAAGCTGACCGATTATCCCGTTGTAAAGGCAAAATACAAAATAGACACAAGCTATACAGGCGGTGCCTGCCAGTTCTATATATGGACGCCCGACAAGCTGGCAGTTTCGGAAAAAAAGTATTTTCTGAGCGCCCCCTCTGCCACCAAAAATCAGTGGGTTACATACACCCGCGATTTCAGTCAGGATGCTGATTTTGCCGGCTTTGACGGCGTACTCGACAGCACCAGAAGCTTTGAGTTGTGGTACAGATATCACGAGGAGGAAATCCCCGTTACCACTCAGGTAGAATACATAGCATTCTTCCCCGATAAGGCAAGCGCGGATGCTTTTGACGCGGTAAACCCCGCCGTTCAGGGCTCCTCCGACGCATATATGCCTTACTATACCGATGTAAACGGAATATTTACCGCAGTTCAGACCGCTGTTGATGCGGCAGAGGGAGTCGCCGACATAGACGCGGCTAAGACTCTGGTGCAGAATGCATACAATACCGCACTTGCGGCAAATACCCCAGAGGGTATGGTGCTGGATACCAAGTTCACCGCATACAGAAATCTGGAAAATACCAAGTTCATCGTTAAGGCTTCCGTTACCGAGACCTCTTCACCCATTGAAGCCCGCCTTATTACCGAAAAGAGCTTTGAGGTGGCAAAGAAAGACGCGGCAGAGGGAAGCGATGATTCTGTTATTTTCCGTTTCAATAACGAAGATATGCTTAAGGACTGGTACAACGCATACGGCGGCGGCTTCAAGGACGATTACAAAATAGTGGACGGCGTTGCATCGGTTGACGGCTGTTCCACCGACGGATACGGTGTCGTTCCCTTCTCCTATTCTTTTGCAAAAAGCGGCAAGAGATTTAATCTGGCTGATTATCCCCATGTAAAGGTAAAATACAAGATTGCCACCGAATATACGGGCGGTTCTTCTCAGCTTTATCTGTGGAAGGCAGATCCCGACGGCTCATATTTCCTCGGCTCGCCCTCCGCGGCAAAGAACAAGTGGAATACTTATTACTATGCTGTTACGGGTGCCGGACAGGCGTTGAGAGAAAACAGAAGCTTTGAGTGGTGGTACAGAGGTCATGATAAGGAAATCCCCGTTACCACTTCACTGGAGTATATCGCATTCTTCCCCGACAAGGCAAGCGCAGATGCTTTTGACGCGGCTAACCCCACCGTTCAGGGCTCTTCCGACGCATATTTGCCTTACAAGGCTGTTGGTGAGGAGTTTATTGCGAAAATCAGGGAAGAGGCGGCAAAGGCTACTGCCGCTGTAAAGAGCGCCGATGAGGCAAAGGCGGCTGTTAAAGCGGCTGCTGACAAGGTTATTGCCGACAGTCAGATAGACCCTGCACAGATAAGCTATACCGTAGGCGAAGCCAAAGAAGTAACCGGCGGCTACGCGGTAGAGGTTGAGATTGCTGTGGGACCCAAGGAGACCCGCAGCTATGTAACAGGTGAAATTGCTGTAAGCGATAATATCCCCGCACCTGTTATCTGGCGCTTCAATAATCAGGAAATGGTTGATTTGTGGAGCCTTTACCACGGAAAGGGTGAAAACACTCTTGCTGACGGTGTTATGAGAACCAACTTTACTTCCAATGACACCGCAAACGTAACCGACCTGTACTACCGCGGCGACTCTATTCCCGAGGAATACCGTGTTGACCTTGACAATTATCCTTATATCAAGGCAAAATTCAAATATGACGGAGAACTGGCAAGCAGTGCCGTTCATATGTACATGTACAATACCGCCAGCACAGGCACACCTTACTTTACACCTACTTACGGTGATTCCGGTGTATGGCACACTGCAAAGATAGATGCAACATCTACCGCAATCAAAAAATCCGGTTCCACCGGTGAGGTTACTTACGGCGGAGACCTTAAAAAGTTCGGCTTCTGGTTCTGGCACAAAGGAAGCGGTTCCTCCGACATCGAATACATCGCCTTCTTCCACAAGGACGACAAGGCGGCATGGGAAGCGTTTGACACCGCAGAAGGCGTTGCAAGTACCACTGCGGGCACCTCCGACAAATTCCTGCCTTACTATAATGAAATAAATGCCATTGCAGATGCAGGTGCGGCGGCTGTTGCGGCTGATGACACCAAATATCCTACTTATGACAAGGCGGCAAGTGCTATTGAGGCTATGTTTAAAGCCGAGGCGGCAAAGCTCGGAAATATTGATGTAAACGATGTTACCGTAACCGCCGAAGCGATTACCAAGGCAGAAACCGAGGCGACCTACAAGGTTAGCGTATATACAGGCTCCGTTGAGGCACGTGTAATTGCTACCGAGACCGTAAAGGCGAACATAAGAAGCTCTGTTGTATGGCACTTCGGCAACCCCGACTTTATCAAGAAGCTTTCTCCCGGCGCGGCGGAATTTTCCGTAGGTGTTGAAAACGGCAATGTTTTCATGCACGGCGTGAGAACCAATACTGCAGATAACTTCAACTTCACATACAGCGGCATAAATAACGACCACGATATCGAGCTTTCCGATTATCCCATCGTTGCTGTACGTTGCCGTTCCGACAAAGGCGGTACACTTCAGTTCTATTTTGCTACCACCACCTCGGGTAACACAGGCGCGACCTCTTCCTTCCGCCGTGAAAGCAGTCATAACGGCACGGGCGAGTGGCAGACTGTTTATATCGATACCGCGAAGGTTGACCAGTACGGCGCATGGTCGGGTAAGCTGACTTACCTCAGAACCGACATGATGAGATTCGGCGGAAACTTCGTTGCCGGTCAGTACACCGATGTTGACTATATCGGCTTCTTCGCTACAATGGAGGACGCTCAGGCTTATACCAAGAAGGTGGAGGGCGATACCGCCAAGGTTGATGCGGCTATCGACCTTGTTGAGGATGCACTCAACACCGATTACACCGACGTAAGCACCAAGGAAGATGCCGAAACAAGAATTTCCGAAATTCTTTCCGCAATTCCCGAGGATGTTCATACAAAGGTTGAGCTTGTGGGCTATGAAACCACCGACCCCACCATCAAGGACGATACAGTAGGATATTATAAGTTCAGAGTATTCTTTATCAACGGTCCCACAACAAGTGCGGCTGTAAAATATGTGGACTGTCTGTTCAGACTTATGCCACAGGTTGAATTCACCGTTCTGGGTGCACAGATAAGAGAATATGTTTCCGAAGCTGTTCCTCAGGGCTTGAGATTCGGCGTTAAGCTGAACAAGGCTCTCTGGAAGGACGTTGACGTTACTAACGTTTCCTACGGTATGGTCGTTGCTCCCGTAAGGTTTGCGGCACACGGTCTTACTCTGGAGACTCCCAATGCGGTAAACGTTCCCGCCAAGAACATTTTTGCCGAAACACCCGACGAAATCACCTACACCGCTGTTGTTACGAATATTCCCGAATCCGAAAACAGCACACAGGTAGCGGCAAGAGCATATGTTAAATATACTTTTGCAGGAGAGGATTATACCGTGTACGCAGATTCCACCAAGATACGCAGTGTAAACGACGTTAAAAATCTTTCCGGAGAGGGCTACGAGGAATATCCTCAGCTTCTCGGAAATGTAACCTACGACCGCGAGACCTGGATGACTCCTTTCTGGGAAGGTAACACTGTTTACCACGAGCTGTTCTGGCCCGTAATGCCCGACGGCGCAGACGAGAACGATGACCTTGTTATCGACCTTCTGTACACCATAAGCGACGTTATCGTTGTTAAAAACGGTACTCACACCAAGGACTATTACGAGGGCAAGGACTATTATGTAAACGAAAACGGTCAGCTGGTTATCCCCGCAGGCTCCGATATAAAGAGAATGCCCTTTGAGGAATATGTTTCCGACACTCCCAAGGTTGTTGTGGGTGCAATGAACGGCACAAGATATGAGTATAAGAAGATAAGCACCGATCTGCCCGAATATGCGGATTATGTAGGCAAATATCTGTACTTCACCGAGGGCGCGGAAATTCAGGCTGCTCACCAGTATTCAATTTCCTACCGCCACACCGCAGAGTGGGACGAAAACGCAACTTTGCCCGCATATGAAGAAGATGCACTGCCCCGCACACGTCAGATGCTTGCCAACAAGGAAGCAATAAATATCGGCTACTTCGGCGACAGTATCACCGCAGGCGGTAACCAGACCGGCTCCTTCGGCGTTTCCCCCAATACCCCGCACTGGAGAAATGTTATTGCCACAACCCTTGAATCCATGTACGGCTACACCGAGGGCGGCAATCGTATTTACGTCCGCAGTGAAGCCCACGGCGGTATGACCTCTCAGTGGGGACGTAACGGCGGCGGTACAAATGTAATTGCAAATGACCCCACCATTCCCGACGGCTATGCGGCTCACAGATTTGCCGCAAATACCTCTTATGCCAACAAGAACGGTATTCCCGACCTGTTCATTCTCGCATTCGGTATGAATGACGAGGGACGTTCTCCCGCTGACTTCAAGGCTAATAACAAAAATATTGTTGAGCAGATTCTTACTCTCAATCCCAACTGTGAATTCGTGCTTGTTTCCACCTCGATGCCCAATCCGCTTTGGTCAACCACCAAGTGCCGTACCCAGTACGAGGCGGCGCTTGAAGAGCTGGTTACCGAAATGAGAGCCGAGGGTGTTAATATCGACGTTGCAAACCTCCAGGGTATGCACAAGTACTTCCTCACCAAAAAGGAATACCGCGATATGACAGGTAATAACATGAACCACCAGAACGACATGCTCAGCCGTCTGTATGCACAGACCATCGTTACCACCATTGCAGGTGAATGCAAATAAAATAATGCACAATTAATAAAAATCCCCGTTTTACGGGGATTTTTATTTTTTGTTATACCTTGCGTATGAAAGATTACCCTTGCAATTTATTTATCGTAAAATATTTAATATAAAATCCGTCAAAAGTTGAAAATAACGTTTAAAATGTATTGACTTTGCTGTAAAATTATGATACAATAATTGTAAGTATAATGTAAAATTTGCTCCAAAAGTACCGGTGCTTTTGTAATCACAGCATGTAGCTGTGATTATGAATACTTTATGCGGTGCTTTGTTGTTGCGACAGTTCTATATATTGTATTTTATACTTGCTGTGGAGTACTTCCGCAGTGTCCTTTTTACGCGGTTCAGCCGCGTTTACATAAATCATTTTTCAAAATTATATCCTAAAAGGAGAAAAATCATGAAAAAGTTATTTGCACTTCTTCTTACCGTGCTGATGCTCATGAGCCTTACGGCTGTTGCTGTTGTTGCAACAGAGGGCACAGAGGGCGAAGAAGAAACCCCCGCGCCTATCATTTTCAGATTTAACAATGAAGATATGTTGGCAGATTGGGATAGTAGCGGTTGGTCGGCTTCACCCGACGATTTTGAAATCAGAGACGGTGTAGGTTATATCGAAGGCTTTTCTCAAGACGCACCAGCCATAGCGGCTTACACCTATAACGCAGGTGAAAATGTCCTCAATCTGGACGATTATCCTTTTGTTAAGGTAAAGTACAAGTGGGAAACTGCCCATACCGGCGGTCAGATACAGTACTATATGTACAATGCCAACGGCGATAATAACTTAAAGAGTTTGAGCGCAACAAAGAACACTTGGGTGGTGCAGTCTATCGATTACAGCACTTCTGCCACTTATGGCGGTTATGCAAGTGCCAAAAAAAGTATCGACTTTTGGTTCAGAGGAAACAAACAGGGAATAACAGGCTCATCACAGATTGAATACATAGCACTTTTCGCCACCAAGGCGGAAATGGATGCTTTTGACTCGGTAAATCCCACCGTTCAGGGCTCCTCCGATGCATATTTGCCTTACTACACCCAGGTAAATAATATCCTCACCGCAGTTCAGACCGCTGTTGACGGTGCACAGAATATCGAAACCGTTGATGCGGCTAAGACTTTGGTGCAGAATGCATACAATACCGCACTTGCGGCAAATACCGCAGAGGGTATGGTGCTGGATACCAAGTTCACCGCATACAGAAATATTGAAAACACCAAGTTTACCGTTAAGGTCTCCGTTACCGAGACCTCTTCCCCCGTTGAAGCACGCCTTGTTCTGAACAGAACCTTTGAAATTGCAAAGGCGGGTGCGGCAGAGGAGGGCGTAAAGCCTGTTATTTACCGCTTTAATAATGCGGAAATGCTGGGGGACTGGTATAAGAACCAGAACAAGGCTAACCCCGCTGTTATCAAGGACGGAGTGGCATTTACCGATAAGTTTCCATCGGAGAATGCCAGTGTCCATGATAACGGTATTGATGACCACAGACTGGATTTTGCCGAGGGCGAGTTGGATCTGAGAAAATATCCTTACTTTAAGCTTAAATATAAATGGTCCTCCGACGGCGAGACCGGTGCGCCTACTATCCAGGTATATTTCAATATGTACCCTTCCGGCAATCCTCACAAACAGACCAATCTTACCGGTGCAAACGACGGATTGTGGGGTACTGTCACATATGACATCAGCGGTGATGCTTATCAGGCTGCTCTGAAGCGTATTGACGTATGGTTCAGATACGGAAAAACCAATTCCAATACCGAGATTGAGTATGTAGCATTCTTCCCCGACAAGGCAAGCGCAGATGCTTTTGACGCTGCAAACCCCACCGTTCAGGGCTCATCCGACGCATATTTGCCTTACAAGACAGTTGCCGATGAGCTTCTTGCGGCAGTTAAAGCAGAGGTGGCAAAGAATACTGCCGTTGTAAAGAGTGCCGATGAGGCAAAAGCGGCTTTTAAGGCGGTCGTTGACAAGGTTATTGCCGACACTCAGATAGACCCTGCACAGATAAGCTACACCGTAGGCGAAGCCAAAGAAGTAACCGGCGGCTACGCGGCACAGATTGAGCTTGGCGCAGGTCCCAAGGAGACCCGCAGCTTTGTAAGCAGTGAAATTGCTGTAAGCGATAATATCCCCGCACCTGTTATCTGGCGCTTCAACAATCAGGAAATGATAGCGCTGTGGAGCAATAAGACATATAACAGAAATTCCTCCGAGTTGATTGATGGTGTTATGCACACCGTTTACGATACAGGAAAAGTTGTTGACGATCATTTCTACCGTACAAATGGTCAGAGCGGAGAGATGCCCGAGGAATACCAGTTCAGTCTTACCGATTTCCCTTATATAAAGGTAAAGTATAAGCACAGTGGTTCTGCAAGTGCTATTAGATTGCATTTATGGAACAGTACTTCCTCAGGAGATCCTTATGTAGGTTTTACGCCCGGAGCTACCGATACGTGGCAAACGAAATCATTTAACCTTGCCACCACAACAATCACCGGCGGAACAGCTACAGGAACTTTGAAACGTTTTTCTATGTGGTTCTGGAATGGTCAGAAGGAAGGTTCCTCCGACATCGAATACATCGCCTTCTTCCACAAGGACGACAAGGCGGCATGGGAAGCGTTTGACACCGTAGAAGGTGTTGCAAGCACCACTGCGGGCACCTCCGACAAATTCCTGCCTTACTATAATGAAATAAATGCCATTGCGGATGCAGGTGCGGCGGCTGTTGCGGCTGATGACAACAAATATCCTACCTATGACAAGGCTGCAAGGGCTATTGAGGCTATGTTTAAAGCCGAGGCGGCTAAGCTCGGAAATATTAATGCAAACGATGTTACCGTAACCGCCGAAGTACTCACCAAGGCAGAAACAGAGGCAACCTACAAGGTTACCGTATATACAGGCCCCGTTGAGGCACGTGTAATTGCTACCGAGACCGTAAAGGCAAACATAAAGAGCTCTTTTGTATGGCACCTCGGTAACCCCGACTTTATCAAGAAGCTTTCTCGCACCGCGGACGTGGCGCTTTCTATTGACGGCGAAAACGGAAGTACCTTTATGCATGCTCAGGCTAAAACTGAGAGGGACGGCGTGGCGATTGATAAAGGTGGTCTTGGCTATGACAACTTCAACTTATCATACAGCGATATAGATAAAGACCACGGCATCGAGCTTTCGGATTACCCCGTTGTTGCTATACGCTACCGTGCAAGCAAATCCGGTTCACATCAGCTCTACTACGGCACCGATGTTACCGGCAATACAGGCGCTTCCGGCAGTTTCTATCGCTCGGCTTCTCACAGCGGCGGCGCGGAATGGAAAACTCTGTATCTTGACAGCAACACGCAGGTTGCGGGCGCGTGGGCAGGTAAATTGAAATTCATACGTCTCGACTTTTTGAGATACAGCTATACCGAGGATGATTACGTTGATTTCGACTACATCGGTTTCTTCGCTACCATGGAGGACGCTCAGGCTTACACCAAGAAGGTAGAGGGCGATATCGCCAAGACCGCAAGTGCCGCGGCACTTGTTAAGGACGACCTTAACGGCTCGTACACCGACGTAAGCGACAAAACTGACGCGGAAAACAAGATTAATGACATTCTTTCCGTTATTCCCGAGGATGTACAGACTAAGGTTGAGCTTATCGGCTATGAAACCACCGACCCCACCGTTAAGGATGACTATTTGGGAAGCTACAAGTTCAGAGTGTTCTTCGTCAACGGACCCGTATACAGCGCGGCTGTAAGCTATGTTGACGGAAACTTCAAGCTTATGCCGGATGTACAGCTTACCGCTTTGGGCGCTCAGATAAGAGCGGGCGTTGAAAACGGCGCTCCCCAGGGTCTGAGATTCGGTACAACAATCAATAAGTCCATGTGGAAGGACGTTGACGTTACCGACATTTCTTACGGTACTGTTGTTATCCCCGCGAGAATGCTGGACGGCGAGCTTACTCTTGAAACCGAGGGTGCAAAGGACGTTCCCGCAGTTAATAAATTCAAGGAAACCGACACTGAGGTTACCTTTACTGCGGTTGTTACAAACATTCCCGACAAAGAGTACAACACTCAGATTGCCGCAAGAGCATACGCTAAGTACACCTTTGCGGGCGATGATTATGTTGTATACGCAGATTCCACCAAGATACGCAGTGTAAATGACGTTATTGACCTTTCCGGCGACGGCTACGAGGAATATCCTCAGCTCCTCGGAAATGTAACCTACGACCGCGCAACCTGGATGACTCCTTTCTGGGAGGGCAACACTGTTTACCATGAGCTGTTCTGGCCCGTAATGCCCGAGGGCGCAGACGAGGGCGATGACCTTGTTGTTGACCTTCTGTACCCCGTAAGCGACGTTATCGTTGTTAAAAACGGTACTCACACTCAGGACTATTACGAGGGCAAGGACTACTATGTAAATGCCGATGGTCAGCTGGTTATCCCAGCAGGCTCCGATATTTACAGAACACCCTTTGATGAATACATTTCCGATACCCAGAAGACCGTTGTGGGTGCAATAAGCGGAAACAGATGGGATTACAAGGCAATCAGCAGTACTTTGCCCGAGCACAGTCAGTATGCAGGCAAGTACATATACTACTCTGAGGGTGCGGAAATTCAGGCGACTTACCAGTACTCCATTTCCTACCGCCATACCGCAGAGTGGGACGAAAACGCACCTCTGCCCGCATATGAAGAAAATGCACTGCCCCGCACACGTGCAAAGCTTGCCAACAAGCAAGCAATAAACATCGGCTACTACGGCGACAGTATCACCGATTGCGGTAACCAGACAGGCTCCTTTGGTGTTTCCCCCAACACCATTCACTGGAGAGAGGCTGTTGCCAAGACTCTTGAAAATATGTACGGCTACACCGAGGGCGGCAACCGCATCAATGTACGCAGTAAGGCTGTTGGCGGCACAGGCTCCGGTTGGGGACGTAACGGCGGCGGAAGCTATGATTCCATTCCCAATGGATTCGCGGCATACAGATTTGCCGCTGATGCATCACAGCCCTACAACAACGGTATTCCCGACCTGTTCGTTCTTGCTTTCGGTATGAACGATGAGGGACTTACCCCCGAGACCTTCAAGGACAATATCAGCAACATCGTTGACCAGATTCTTACTCTCAACTCTCAGTGCGAATTTGTGCTTGTTTCCACCTCAATGTCTAACTCTCTGCTGGGCAAACGGACTAACCGTGAACAGTTTGAGTCGGTGCTCGAAGAGCTTGTTACCGAAAAGAGAGCCAAGGGTGTTAATATCGACGTTGCCAATGTTTCGAGTATGCACAAGTACTTCCTTACCATAAAGCCCTACCGCGATATGACGGGTAACAATGTAAACCACCAGAACGACATGCTCAGCCGTCTGTATGCGCAGACCATCGTTACCACCATCGCAGGAGAATGCAAATAAAATAATGAGCAATAAAGAAACCGCGGACATTTTGTCCGCGGTTTTCTTGTTCATCAATTAAAACCTGCTTGAAAAGGTATTGTGTTCTAAAGGACAGTTAAATGAGAAAAAACCTCTGAAAACGGCATGAAAAGCCGAATTCAGAGGTTTTATTTATCCGGTGATATGTTGTCTTGCGACAACGCGATATATTTGCTTACGCAAATGCGATATATTCGGTTTAAAAAACCGAATGCGGTATAATATAAATTCTCGTCACGAAGTGACATATCGCGCCGCTTACGGCATATCGAGTGCGAAGCACATATATCAAATTCCGCAGGAATTTATATCGCTGCGCAGTGTCCCCCCGGACACTGCGCTAATTCGGGAAGCTTTTTTGTGAGATTTTGGTACTACTGCTTTGCCCGTTATAGATAAAAAAACAGCTTCTCTGTCGCAGTTGTCATTTTACACAAAGTTTACAGTATTGAAAAGGCAGGTTGCACAAAGTTTTACGCAGGATGTTAATTTATGCGGTTGTATATTGACATTATGTATGATTTTTGATATAATTTCTGTATTGCCAAAAGCAAAAATATATATTATATTAAGGAGAAAACCTATGAAAAAACTGACATCCGTTTTGTTGGTTGTCCTCATGGTGGTTATCCTTGCCCTGAGTGTTTCGGCGGCAGAGGAATCCATCGTTTGGGATTTTTCAAATCCCGATGATGTTGCTAAGTGGACGCCCTCAAAAACCACCAATGTTGCGGTAAGCGACAGCGGTGCACTCATTTCCGGCGAAGGCAATGATATTAATCTTACCTACACCGCTGATATGGAGATTATGCTTCAGGACTACATGTATTTTGTAGTTGAATACGCCGGCGCTACCAGAAGCGGCGGATTCCAGTTCTACCACTGGACCGAGGGCGTATCGGGTAACCCCCGTCTTGACGGCTCCACCAAAATCGGCGATGCCGAAACCGTAATGTCCCATAAGTTCGACCTTACCACCCCTCCTGCCACAGCAAGCTGGAGCGGCAAGGTTACCAAGCTCCGTGTTGACCCCGTCCGCGGAAGCGATCCTCGTGAGATAATCGTTAAGTCCGTTGGTCTTTACAAGGACAAGGCTACATACGAAAAGAGCATAAAAGCGGCTGCAGAAGCGGCTATTCTTCCCGGTCAGCCTGTTCTTTTGTTTAACCCCGGTGCAGAAAATGTCTGCTTCCCCACCACCGGTTCAAGCTGTTTCATTACCTTTGAAAACAACTATGCTGTTATTAACTCTCTGGAAGGCCCCGAGGAGGGTAACGGCTTAAAGGGCGACCCCAACTTCTCTGTCGGTGTTGACTTTGACGGTGATACCTGGCACTGGATGAAGGTTCGTCTGAGAAACCTTTCCGATGCTACCCGCTTTGAGATGCACTTTGCTTCCGAGGGCAGCGGCGGTAAGATTGTGGGCGCTACCTGCACACAGTTCCCCATCACCTCCAAGGATGCGGATTTTGTTGAGTATGTTATCGACCTGAAAAAGGCAAATCTTGATTCCCAGAACGTTAACGCCGGTGTAAGCCTTACCGAATCCGTTTGGAAGGGTCTTATTTCCACCATTCGTTTCGACTGTATGTGGATGGCTGAGCCCTCGGGTCAGATGCCCACCGGAAGCCAGATGTACATAGACTATGTGGCATTCTTCCGCAGTGAAGAGGACGCAAAGAACTATGTTCCCGATCCTTCCACCGAAATCGAGCAGCCCAAGAAGAACACCGGTGCTGCTAACCCTGTGTGGATATTCGATAACGAAGCGATCGTTAAAAATCAGTCCACCTCCGGCTCGGACGTTATGTTCTCCGGCGGTATGATGAGACTTATCCCCACCAACTCCGACCCCATGATCACTCTTCAGCTTACCACACCCTTTGATTCTGCTGAATTCCCCATTTTTGCTTACCGTCACAGCACCACTTCCACGGTAGGCACTCTGGGTGTTTTCTACTCCACCGATACAGGCGTTGACCTCTCCGATTCGTACAGCCCTGTTACCATTACACGTAACGGAACCTGGAGCAACACCATTGTTGACCTTTCTGATACCAAGCTGTACCCCAAGGATACCTGGAGCGGCAACATTGTAAGCATGCGTATTGACCCCATCAACGGCAACGATACAAATGCTACAATCTATATTGACCGTATGGGCTTCTTCCGCACAAAGTCAGAGGCTTTGAAGTTCCTCTCTCAGGGCAGAAGCGGTCTTGATTACAATACCAAGGCGTCCTTCAAGGACACTCTCCAGACCTCTCTTGTTCCCGCAAACACCCTTTATGACGGCTATAACGAGGCAGAATTCCTGCTCTCCTCCACCACTCCCGTAGGCACCGGTACCAACCCCGTTGTTATGCGTACCAAGGCGGACGGCACTCAGGAAATAGTTGCTCTCGGCTACACCAACCCCGCAGGATATACCACCTTCGTGGCAAACAAGCCCGCTAACTACTCTCTCGGTTACAGCCATAAGGAGTACAGCGATATTGCAGGCCACTGGGGCGAAAGCTACATCAACTTCGTTTCCGACAGAACTCTGTTCGGCGGAACCTCTCCCACCGAGTTCAGCCCCGAGGATACCATGACCAGAGGTATGTTTGTTACCGTTCTGGGACGTATGCACGGCGTTGACACCTCTAAGTACGACGGCAACACAGGCTACGGCGATGTGCCTGCCACCATGTACTATGCACCCTACATTCAGTGGGCTAAGGAATACGGTCTTATGCCCGGTCTTTCTGATGTAACCTTCGGCGCAGAGGATCCCATCTACCGCGAAACCATGGCGGCAGTTATCGATAAGTACCTCAAGGTATTCGATTACTTTGTTACCGGCTACTCCGATGTTATTGATTTCAGTGACCTTGCAGGCGTTGATGCGGCTACTGTTGAGGCTATCAAGTCCGTTCAGAAGCTGGGCATTATCAACGGCAAGGGCGGCACAATCTTCGATCCCAAGGGTCTTTCCACCCGTGCAGAGGTTGCTACCGTTATGGAGCGTACCATCAAGACCGCACTGGGCGTAAATACCGCTCCCACTCAGTATGACGCCGCTTACTTCAACCGCGACCACATCAAGATTGGTGTATGGGGCTTTGTAAGTAACTTCGGCGACGAGTTCGGTATGACCAAGCTCCGCGACCTGGGCGTTAACCTTATCGTTACCGGTTCTGCTGTTTCCGGCTCTACCAAGAACACCGTATTCAACTACGCAGATAAGTACGGTATCGCAGTTCATGCCAATGACTTCGGCGCAAATAAGGCTACTCTCGAAGATCCCAACTGGAATCCTGCCATTATTGCAGCTGAATACAGCCACCATCCTTCCTTTACAGGACATCACTTCACCGACGAGCCCGGTACTGATTCTTACCCTGTTCTGGGCGCATTGTCCAAGAGATACCATGAGTTCTTCCCCGACAAGATGGCGTTTGTAAACCTGCTTCCTATGTATGCTAACTCTGCACAGCTCAAGAAGGGCGCAGGCGCTGCAGCTATCGAGTACTACGATCCCGATCCCAACCTGTACAGAAAATACTGCCAGCAGTGGTTCGAGTATTTTGATGCAGATTATATCTGTACCGACATCTATCCTCTCCACGGTTCCACCGGCAGACCCGAGACCTGGAGCACCTACAAGGACTACTGCGAATCCATCAACCAGATTGCTACCGTTGCCCGCGAAAATGATGCCGAGTTCTGGTGCTGTATCCAGACCTGGGGATGGAACAGCGGCAAGCGTAATCCTACCGAGGCAGAATACAGATGGCAGTGCTACGCAATGCTGTCCTACGGCTGTACCGGTATCCTGCTGTGGTCTCTCAACAGCTCCAACGAAGTTGAGTTCCCCTCCATCTTCAATAAGAGCACAGGCGACGTTACCCAGCCTCTGTACGACGATTGCGCTAAGGTAATGTGGGAAATGAGAAATCTGTCCGACGTTTACGTTCAGTACAAGAACCTGGGCGCATTCACCATTAACTGCACCTCTGCTACTCCCTGGCTGAAGATGAGCGGTGAATATGAAAACTTCGGCATTATCTCTGAAACCGTTTCCGACGAGCCTCTGCTTATCGGATGCTTCGAAAAGAAAGAGGGCACCGGCTACGCATTCACCGTTGTTAACATGACCGACATCGTTGAATTCAAGCCCGCAACCCTTAAGTTCAAGATTGCTCAGCCTCTCACCGTAACCCTTTACGATGAAGCTGTTCCCACCACTCTCACCGCTGATGCAAACGGATATTATACAATAAGTCTTGAAACCACCGACGGTGTATTCGTTACAGTGGGTTAAAATAACCGCAAATACTTTGTTGCCTGCGGGATGTCGCTCCCATTGGCACCGCGTCTTGCGGCATTTTAACCTCACTGTATTGTGAGATAACAACAATAAAAAAAATGAGTGTCCTTTCGGACACTCATTTTTTGTTTTCAAAGGGTAAGCAGGTCGATAACATTTTTTAAGAAATCGATTAATTTTTTTAATTCTTCTTTATCCATAACGGGCATGAGATGAAAGGTGCTTTTGTCTTTACAAACCGAAGTTATAAAAACTACGTTGCCGGCACACGGCTCGGTTGTGATGGCTTGGATGTCACAAAGCGGTATAATTGCTTTATTATGCTTTGCGTCGCAGGCGTAAATGTTTTTGTCGGTTATAACAAAGCCCTCCTTGGCACTGCCCAGCAATGTACCGTCCCTCAGAACAAGGGGTAATTCGTCCGACTTACATGCGGAATATGAATGTGAAGCCCCGCGATACTTTCTGGCAAAAGCCTTGTCACTGCGCAGATAGATGCTGTGCACGAAAGCGTGACATACCAATCCGTGGTGTATTGTGAGCTTTTCAATACATTTCTCCACACCCATTTCACGGTTTACAATATCGGTGACAGGTATGCCCCATGGGTCTTTTATTAAAACGAAGGGCGTGTCGGTTGAGTCTTCTTCTTTAACTGCTTGCTTTTCATTGAGCGTACGGTCGTTTTTTGCCTCTGAGGGTGGTTCAGGCGCCGTAATAACCTCTTCGTCGGCTTTGCGGGGGGGAGTATCCTCGTTCCCGATTGCATTCGGCGGAGTGTGACGGGAAAAATAGGCATCAACCATTACAAGAAGCTTTTCCAGATCGGCATAATTGTAGCTCTGCTTGTCACGCAGGGTACGGGGAAGCTGATGTAACTCTATGCCACCTATAAAGGTAAGTATCTGTGCATCAGGCTTGTAGCCGTTCAGAATGTCTGCGTTAAAGGAGCGCCATTCGTATTTGAGCCATTCAGATTCAATGTATTCCACCTTTGAGGCGACTACTATGAGAAGCTGAGCGCTGTCAAGAGCGTTGTCTATAACGTCCTGATAGTCGCTGTTACCCATGGCGGTAACACTCTCACGGCTGAAAAATACCTTGTAACCCCTTTGTATAAGGGCGTTGTAAAGCTGTGTGGCTTTGGCAGTGTCCGGAGTTTGTTTACCGTCATCTGTTTCCTTAAATGAAATGAAAATATCAAAATTCATGGTTACCTCTGAATTCTTATCCCAGGGTTACAAACACACCGTCGGTAGACTGAAGATTTACGGTATAATATCCGCTTGCGTCGGGTGTCAGGATGACGGGTTCATTTTTTGTATACAGTGTGACGGTCACGGAGGAAGCGGTTTTGAATTTAAGAGTTGCGGGAGTATTGTCCTTCAGGTCGGTCATGTTAACCACCGTAAAGGCGTGACCTGTGCCCTCTTTCTTTTCGAAGCAACCGATAAGCAGAGGCTGGTCGGAAACGGTTTCGGACAGAATGTCAAAATCCTTGTATTCACCGCTCATTTTCAGCCAAGGTGTTGCATCGGTGCAGTTGAGAGTGAAAGCACCCAGATTTTTGTACTGAATAAAGGTGTCGGACAGACGGCGCATTTCCCACATTACCGTCTTGCAGTCATTATATACGGGCTGAGTGATGTCTTTGGTATAGATGTTGAAGATAGAGGGGCGCTCGCGGTTCTGGGTTGTGAGCGACCACAGGAGTATACCGGTACAGCCGTAGGACAGCATGGTGTAGCACTGCCATCTGTACTCGCCCTCGGTAGGAGTGCGCTTGCCTTCTGCCCAGCCCCAGGTCTGGATACAGCACCAGAATTCCGCGTTGTTTTCACGCGCGACTGTGGCAATCTGGTTGATGGATTCGCAGTAGTCCTTGTATGTCCACCAGGTGGAGCGGTTTTCAATTCCGGTTGTTCCGTTGAGGGGGTAAATGTCGGTGCAGATATAATCAACATCAAAATTTTCAAACCACATCTGACAATGCTTACGGTAACGGTCGGGGTCGGGGTCGTAGTACTCAATAGCCGCGGCACCTGCTCCGAATTTGAGCTGTGCGGCGTTGGCATACATGGGAAGCAGATTTACAAAGGGTATTTTATCCGGCATTTGCTCGTTATACATTTTTGCAAGCTCACCCAGCCAGCCGAAATCATCCGAGCCGGGCTCGTCGGTTATATAATGACCGCTGAATGAGGGATGCTCACTGTAAGAAGCTACATGCTTGCCGAAATCGTATTCCGTCAGATTCTTGCGTGTGGGGAAATCGGTAACAAACAACTCAATTCCGTACTTATCGGCATAGTTGAAGGTAGGCTCCTTTGTGTTTGTGCCTGAGGTTGCACCGCCCGAAACGATAAGGTCAACACCCAGGTCGCGAAGCAGTGTCATACCCTTTTTGTTACCAAAAACAGAGGAGAAGCCCCATGCACCAATGCGTATTCTGTCTCTGCTGAAATATTCGGGTGCGTACTGTGTTGTTGCCGTGTTTACGCCCAGCACCGCTTTTACGGTTTTCTGAGCTACTGCAGCAGCCTCGGCACGGGTGAGGATTCCGCAGGGGTCAAATTCGGTGTCATTCACACCTGCGAAAATGCCCAGACTCTGGGTAAATCCCACAGCCGAAATATCTTTTTCATCCACAGATGAAATGTCGGTGAATTCCGTTATATCGTCGTAAGCGGTAATATTGTATCCGAAAGCGGATATATAATCGGTGATAATATGTGCGATTTCAAGGCGTGTAATTGCCTTTTCGGGTTGGAATTCAACAGTACCCAAGCAGTTCAGCAAGCCGTTTTCCTCAGCCCAACGGACGTAGGGCGCGTAGTAAATATCCGATGCAATATCAGTGTAAGATGAGCCGTCGGTGTACTCCGGGGTGTCAACACCGTGCATACGTCCCAGGGCCGTTACGAACATTGCCCGCGTTATGGGCATGTCGGGTGAAAATTCGTTTTGCGAAGTACCGTTGAGAATTTCGTGAGCCGAAACAAAGTTGATGTATTCCTGTGCCCAGTGATTGTCGGTGTCGGTAAAGGCTTTTGTGTTATAGCCCAGAGTGTAGGTCGCCGGATCGGTTGCGATGTATGTGGTGTAATTATATTTGCTTACATAAGACATGGGGACAGGTGAGGTATTGCCGTTTTTATCGGTTTTGAGCACCACCGGAATTGTGCCCTCGCCCTCGGGAACAGTGGAGACGGGAGCAAAATCAAACTCATCAAATCCCTTGAACAGATTTCCTTCGGGCACTGTAACCTTGTACATCTTATCAATAAACACAGCACCTTTTGTAAGATCGGGCTCGCTTCTTCCCTGCGAAAGGAATTGGTAAGCCTCACTTTGTGTGCGGAAAAAGCCCATTCTGTCGATGTATATGTCGGCATCAAGGTCGGTGCCGTTGATGGGGTCTATGCGGACATAGTCGCATATTCCGTGCCAGTTGTCCTTGGGGTAGAGGTTAGTGTCTCCTAAGTTAACGATGATGTTCTGCCATGTTCCGTCATTCTTGATTTTGAAGGGCGAATATGATTCGTCCGACAGGCTGGTCAGGGTAGATGTGGTATAAAACAAACCTGCGGTAGACACGGTTGATACTGTGCTGTGGCGGTAAGCGAAGTAGGGAAATTCCGCTGTGTCAAAGTACAATTCGGGTTCGATGGGAAGAACCATTATGGGGTCGCTGGTGGAGGGAGTAATGTGCATCATATTGCCCACCGACGAAAGAAAAATTCCGCTGATGTCGGTGCTGTAAATCTTCTCCTCGGTATCAAACACCCACACAGGAGCCTTTGCGCCGGTATTTATTTTGGGCTGTTCTACATCACTGCCCGCCGGGGGAGTGAAGGACTGAGCCTCCGAAAGGCTTTCGCAGAACGCTATATAATCTATATACATTGTCTGCGGAGCGTCTGTTTTAACATCGAAGGAGAACTGAAGCTTTGTTATATAGCCTACCCACATGCTGGAGGAAAGCTGTATGGTTTCGGTATCAACCGATGCCATGTTTGCGGCTCTTACGTCAATAATATATTCCTTGAAATCGGTGTCGCCGCTTGAAATTTCAAAAGCTGTGTTTGTGGGGAAGCTAAGCTGATGCTGTGAACCGTCGGAGGCAAACCTCATGGTCATCGTATCGGCATCCGTCGTGTTTTTGAGCCGTATTTTCATGTAGGGATACAGGTTGGCTTCAAATTCTGCAGGTGCGGTAAAAGAAACGGCTTTATCCTCTGTGGTTATAATTGCGCTGCTGTCATCATAATCCACAACACAGCCTTTGCCGCCTGTTCCGAAAGCGGTGTTGCCGATGGCTGTATTGAGTATATGTTGCTGTGCGTTGTTGCCCTTGAAGTTGTTGTAGGACATCATGTCGGGGAAAAGTGCAAGGTATTTTATATATCCGCTTCGTTGACCGTTCTGGCTTCGGCAGGGGTCGAGACGGAAGCGTGAAAGTGTTCCCGTCCAGGCGGATTCGTCGGGAGCATCGGTGAGCAGGTCAAAAAACAGCTCGCCCTCGTCCAGGGTGGGCATTGGGGAATGATAAAGATAAGGATTGCCTGTGTTTTTGTCCGACCAGTGGTAAAGCTGAAACCCACCGCTTTGTGTGTAGCCGCTGTATCCTACACTTACATAGGGGTAATTATCCAGCACAATGGGGTCGGAGGGATAGTGGTAGAAGAACAAATCATCCGTTTTTCCGCTGTAAAGCATACCGTTGGTTGTTGCGGTGGCGGAGGCAGAGCTGTGGGGCGTCCACATGTCAAGGTCGCTTTGCTTTGTAAAATCCCATATTATGGGCTTGAGCTCGTTGACGTACGGCGACACCTTGTAAGGCTTTTGTGCGTTTACGGGGTGGGCTTCCTTGTATGCCTCAAAGGTTGCCTCGTCCTTGAAAAGACCTGCATATGCAATAAGATATTCACGTGCATTTTTAATTCTCATGGGGTCAAATCGGAAACGTGTGACCTTACCCGACCAGCTTGCCTTGGGATTGTTGCCGTTCTTGGTGTCGAAGGTGATGTACTGCACACCCTCGCCCTCACACAGAGTTCCCGAAAGATAAGGGTTTCCGGTAACGTTCTCTGTCCAGTGGTAGAACTGGAAGTTGCCGTCCGATTCGTCGCCCTCAATGGAAACGTTGGCGAAGGCGATTGCAAAAAAGCCGTAATCCTCCAGCATTATTTCTTCTTTCGGGTAGTATGAAAAATTCATATTGTCCTCTGAGCCGGTGACATAAGTGCCCGAAGCGGTAAGAGTGGTGACGGCGGTAGAGGTGGGATGCCAGCTGTCATAAGTGTTTTTGTCGGAAAAATCCCACACAATAAAGTCGCTTGATGCGCTTACGCATAAAACGCACAAAAGTGTAACAACAAAAAATACAATAGGGAGCTTTTTCATAATTCCTCCGAAAAAAGTATTTAGAAAGCAAAACAATATATAAATTATATACTAAAAAATGTATAAAGTCAACAGCTATTTTTGTTTTATGACACGGACACTGTTGAAGTATTTTCTGTAATTGGCGGGGGAAAAGGTGTAAAAGCTTTTAAACTGCTTGGAAAAACCGCAAAGGTCGCTTTCACCGATACGCGCCATTATTTCACTGACGTTAAGGTCGGTTTCCTCAAGATACCGTTTGGCGGTTTCCATTTTTTTGAGCTTGATGTATTTTGCGGGAGTATGCCCCGTTTTTTGCTTGAAAAAGCGTATGAAATGGTTGGGGTGGAGATGAAATTCGGCGGAAAGTCTGCCCAACGTGAGCCGGTCGGAAAGGTTGTCGTTTATGTACCTGAGAATTTTATCTATTCGTGTATCGCTGTCGCTTTTGACCGATATATCACGTGCATCCGCCAGAGCTATATATTCCGAAATCAGCTCCAGCAGTAACGCTTTCACCCTTATGCGGTCAACGAGGTTTTTGCTGTTGCACAGCCCTGCAAAGCTTTCAAAAAGCTGCCACGCACGGCTTTGCGGCGGTATCTGCACGCGATACGGCAAGCCCGACATACTAAAAAGCTGAGAGCTTGGGTATAAGTCGAAATGTATATAGTAAAGTGAATATTTGCCCTCGTCAAGATTGCGGTATGAATGCAAAACATTGGCGGGCATAACAAACCAGTCCCCCCGCTCGCCTATGAAATGCTGAGAGCCGATGGTTATTTCGCATTTTCCGCCTGTGACGCAGTAAAACTTGTTCTGGTCGAAGGTTCTGTTGGGCAGTACCCACTCAGAGTCTTCAGGGAGAATGTAGTGCCCTCCCATATTGCATACCGCGTTGAAGTTTGAAAAATATATATCCTGAAGATGATTCATAACCTGCTCCTTATGCTAATTTTTAACAAGTTTTAAGTGTCGGTTGACATTTACAAAAGCTTGAAGTTTATATATAATATAGTTACTTACAATTAAGTTAAAGGAGAATACTATGGCTTCGATACATATGGCGACATCCTACCCCAAGGAGGTCATGAAAGCAAGAGAAGAGCATTGGCCTGTGCTTATTCCGGTGGGAAATATTGAATATCATTCAGACCATTGCCCCTACGGTACGGATGCACTGGTGGCACAGGGTATTGCCGAGGAAGTGGGCAAAAAAATGGACTGCATGATAATGCCTGCGATATGGTACGGTTGCTCCAGCTATGCGGTGGGCGGACCGGAAACCGGCACTCTCAATACCCATCCGGATGTTCTGGAGGATTACGTTTACGGCATATTGAAATCCCTGCTCCGTGCAGGCTTTAACCGAAATATATGCCTGATAATTGCACATCAGACCGAGGAATTTCTGCCTCAGACGCTCGCCTGCATGAAGGCGGCGAAAAAGCTGACCTTTGAATACCTTGAAGAAACCCGCGGACAGGGCTGGTGGGGTGATAATAAAAACGCAGGCTTTTACGACAATCTTGAATCTCCTCAGGACAACCCGTGGAACTGGATAAGAGTATTCAACGGTTGCCGTTTTCCCGATTCCTATCCTTCCGATCACGGCGGAAAATATGAGTGCGGTAAGCTTGAGGTGCTGTACCCCGGCTCCATAAAGCTGGACAGACTAACCGAGGACAGCGCATGGTTTTCACGCAATGCGCCCGAAATGGATCTGGAGCACTCCAAAAAAACAATTGAGCATGTTGTAAATTCCATTATTGAAGCTATCAAAACGGGTAAGAAGTGCTACTAAAAACATTATATAATAAAAACACGAAATATTCAAGAGCGCACCGATATTTTCGGGGCGACAATCGTGTTGATATTTTATCGACACGATTAAAGTCTTTCGAAAAGGCGATGATATTTTGCCGATTTAAGCCCGTCGGCGTACAAAGGTACGATAGGGCTTGAAGCGGCAAAAAGCGACAAACAGCAGGTGATATTCGATGTATCACCTGCTGTTAAATTGTATTTTTTACTTAATTTCTGCCTTTTTTAATAAATAATTCCCGTCGCGGTAGCGCGGCTTTCTCGACAGACAGAGCGCACCGATATTTTCGGTGCGCTCTGTTTTTATTCAAATTCCTTTATGAGTCCGTTGGACTTTCTGAATTTGGGAAGAATTACATTCAGCTCGTGGTCAAGCTGGCGGAGCTTCCACCTGAGCCCCTTTTCGTCGGTGGTGTACTCCATGCTGGGCTCCCAGCCCAGACGTGAATCAAACTGCACAAGAGGAATTGTTTCATTAACATTTTCTCTTTCTTCAAGTAAAAGCTTCTCCACCTCGTCAATAAGCTCGGCACCTTTTTGGTGAGTGCCCGCAATGCTTATCTGTTGCTTTAGCAGATAGTGCTTCTTCACGTTTATGGTGGTCAGTACGCAGTGATAGATAAACTTTGCAAGATTTAAAAGCTTTATGTGTGCAGGAGTGGGACTCTCGCAGGCTTCCAGTATGTCAATGCCTTCTTTCATGCAGTCGCGCATGATATATGCCTCGTTTATTTCGTCGTGAATACGCACACCCGGCAGAGAGTTGCGTCCCAGCACCTCGGGGGTGTAAACGGGGAAGTAAATGCCGTTTCCGAACATGGCTTGATTGCGGTTGGGCTGTCTTCCGCCCTCGGGCAGGCTTGCCGGCATACCGTTTACCTCCTCCAGCCACAACGGATACGCGGGACCGATGCGGTAAGCGCCGTACTGGTCCTCGTTGGTGGGAATGTAGTGGGTGATAGCCTCGTCAAAGCATTTGAGAGCTTCACTTACTTTGTCGGCATTGTGGGCATGGTCGCGCTTTATAAGCTTTTCAAGGTGCTCCGTAAGAGAGCCTGCACCCGTGAAGAAAGCATATTTTTCAAGCTCGGTGATAAAGGAAGGATGGAAAGCGTAGTGGATGGTTTCGCGCACTCCGCACAAATTCCATTCTCTGTATGCCTTTTGCATACCCTCGTAACGCTTTATCCACTGACCCGGCATGGGCTCGTAAGGGATAACCCCGAAGTCCCAGGTACGTCCTGCGGTCTGGGAGTTGGTGTGAAGCTTGACACCGCGGCGCTTGGCGGCAAGGGCCTCGCTTACAAACGGCTTGCCGGGGCCTGCAAAGCTTAAAGAGTAGTCAACAATATCCTCAACGCTGTTTCCGATTTTCCTCTGGTGGAACATATCCCAGGTGGAGCATATGGCGACACCCTCGGGAAGATTTTCTACAAGCTTTACCCTGTCCTTATCATCACCGAAGCCCCAGTTGTAGGTGGAGAAAATAAGCTGTGCCCCGGGATTGAATTTGTGGATGGCATTCTGAATCATTTCCACCCATCGCGGATAATCCTCGCAGGGAAACCATCCCGGTGAGGTTTTGCCGGTGGGGATGTTGTCCTCAAAATTTTTCATGTAGGGGCTTTTTCCCACTCTTGGGTCCCGGCTGGGAAAGTTTGTGGCTTCGCCCACAAGGGTTATGTATTTTATTCTGGGTGCGGCTTCAAAAAAATCACCGTACATTTTTTCGTAGTATTCCTTTGCTCCCTCGTCATCGGGATGGCGGTCGTGCAGGGCATAGTTACCCACCGATACGTCTAAGCCGTATTTTGCGGCACGTTGACTGAGAAGATTAAGATCGTAAAAATCTCCTCTTTTGGTAGTATGTGCATCCTTCATCCACATATCTATGGTGTCAAAGCCCATATGCGCTATAATTGACAGCGCCGCGTCGTGATATTCAAACATACCAAAGGGGCTTTGGCAGGTTCTGGGGCTGAACATAGCCTTGCGCGCCGTTGTTCCGTGGGTCAGGAAGGGTGCACGGCGGATATTCATCATGTCCTCCATATAGTAAAGCCCCTGCGCTACACCGCGTACGTCATACCCCTCCAGCGTTATGCCGTCAGCCGTTACGGTGATACGGTAGCCCATGTAGCCCGAGGCATCGCCCAGGTCGCTGTTCAGAGATATTTTCAAATCGGCATCCTTTGACCGTGTAACCCCCGCGCCAATACCCATGGAGGTGAAAAGATAGTCCTCAAAGTCGCGTACCGCCGTCATTATGACGCTGTCGCTGTCGCTTGCCAGAGCTTTTTCGCAAACGTGGATTTTAATGCCTTCAAAAAGCTCGAACTCGTTTTTGTCGGGCTTTAACGAAAGGTCGCGTCTGTCCCTTTGGTGTATTTGCAAAAGGTCGGTTTTGAACTGATAGTTCTTCTCCATAATTTACCCCCGGAATAGTTTTGTTGATATGATTATACATGACGTGCACTCAAAAGTAAATGCAAATTTTCAACGAAAAATTGTCAAAAACAAGCGTGATTATTTGAAATTCGCAATTCGCCATTGCGGTTATCTCTGAATAACAAGCCTACTGCTTATAATAATTAAAACCTGAAACGGATTTTTCCGTTTCAGGTTTTTTCCTTAATTGCGAATTGCTGATTTATTTCTTAAGTGCCTTTTTTATTTCAAGGTTGATTTTTTCGCGCAGATTGAGAATGTAGGAGGCTTCAAGAGGATATTCGGTGAAGGTAACGGGCTTTGCGGCATCCTCATCAATGAGATTGAGTACAAACTCACGGCTTGTAAGGCTTTCAAGCAGCTTCATTGCTCTTAAGTCCTGCAATGCCTCGGCAAACACAACAACACGGATGGAATCCAGTGCAGTGCCGTCGATGGCAGGATATACCTTGAAGGGGTCGCCGGCGGTAAATGCACCGTCGCAGTCGTTTACAAGGTAAGGGTTGATGGGGTACTGGGAAAGCTGTGAATAGTAGAAGTTGAAGCCCCACTGTAAAAATCCTGCAATGTCGAACTTGTAGAACTGGGTTGCGATTATTCTGTTACGTGCGGAGGGCATGGAGATAAACTGGTTGGAAACACGTCTTGTCTGGCTGCAGCAGTAGTAGGTCCACAGACCCGGAATTTTTGCTTCCAGGAAGGGTATCATGCGGTCGTTGCACACAACGGGGGTGGTAACAGCGCCTTTTTTGTAGAACTCGAAGTCGCTGAGAGCGTCCATGATAATATAGTCCTTGAGAATGGACTGAACTATGCGGCGGCAAGCCTTGTAGGTCTTGAGCGCGTCATCGCCCTTGGGCTCGTCGGAGATGTGGAAAATGCACTGCTTGTCAACGCCAAGCGCCTTGAGATGGTGAACCAGAGCCGTCATAAAGGAGCGCAGGAAGCGCTTGTATTCGGGACCGGTAGAGCAGGTGTCCCAGCCGAAAATCTGCTTGTACTCGCCGTCTACCGTTGCCATAACCTTGGGTGCGGCTTTGGCGCCCCACTGAGAGAACAGGTGGGCGATTTCAAAATATTTTATGCCGTGCTTAAGACACAAATTAACCCATCTGTCCAGCTTCTTGAAGCCGTAGCGGTATTTTCCGTCCTTAAGAGTAATGTCCACCAGCTGAACGGTGGGTCTTTCCTGACCGACAGCCGTGTCCAGCTCGGGGGTGATAACGGGGGTGAGAATCATGTTCATACCGTTCTTGACATAGCTCTTCACGAAGTTTTCGAGAATTTCCCAGTGATATTCGCTGAACACCTCGGTGTTGTAGTAGGTTGCGAGACAGTCAAAGTGGAACCAGTTGGTAACCATTATATCCTGCTCGGGGAGCTGTGCGTCAATAATTTCAAGCTCAAAATCCGCACTGCCCATGGCAACGTTTTTGTTGGCATTGAGCATGCGTGCCTTGATGTAGTGCTTGCCCGCGGGAGCATTTTCAACCGTCAGCCAGAAGGTTTCGGTGTTGCCGGTGGTAACGTAGAAGAACTTTTCGGTGTTGAAGGGCTCCAGCACGTCGGGGAACATTCCGGGCTTGTCTCTGAGGTAGTTTTCGTCGGCATCCATAACGGGGGTGCTTACGGGCACGTGACGGACACGGCGGACGGATATGTATTCCTTGATGTCGGATTCAATGTCAAAATAAGTAGTGCATCTTACGGCAGGCTGATTGGTGTAAATCGCTACCTGGCATGAGAAGCTTTCGCCTTTAAGTGCAGTGGCTTTGGTGGTTTCGGGAGTTGAAGATAAGCCTCCGTCCATAAAGGCTTTTTCGAGGGATGATAAAAACTTTACTAACATGTGTTTTTTCCTTTCTTTATTTGGTTTCGTTTATAAGATTTGCGCTTATATATTGGCTCCACGCTTTATTGCCGTTTTTGTCGATTATTTCAACTCTTACATGGGTGTCGTTTTTGTGAGGAGTGTACACGGCACCGTTCAGAGGCTTTTCGTCGGCAAAGTGCCAGCGCAGGCTCTTTTCGTAATCGGTGAAGAAGCAGTCGGAAATAAAATATATTTTTCCCGCGTCACTGCATTCAACGTGCAATTCGCCGTTTTCGGCATACAGCGATTTTATGCGGGGACCGCAGGTGGCATACATGCTTCCCGCCTTCAGAGCATTAAGCACGCAGTCGTTTTCAAGCTTTTCGCATACCGCTATTGTGGCTGTTCCGGCAAAATCCTCCTCGTAATAGTGGACATCGTCGTTGGCAACCATCAGCTTTGGAACACCGCGTGACATCAGCTTGTCCAGCTGTTGAGAGGAATCGCCCCTCTGATGGCGAACCTGGGAAACCCAGTTCATGACCTCTATTGCATCGTAATTTTCCAGCGGGTAGAGCTCCTCTGCCTGAATAAGGCTCCAGGCGGGATGCGCCGCGATTACAAAACCGCCTGCGGCTTTGAGCGCATCAATAAGCTGCTGAGGTGTTGCGGGACGTTGTGCGGCAACGTATTTTTCGGTATCCATGCCCACGCCCACTATGTGGTAAGCGGCACGGTTGAGGGGTTCCATTATGTTGCAGTCGGTCTCCACACCCGAAAGGATAAGAACACCGTCCCGAATTTCGGAATAAGTGAGCTTGTTGTGCTCGGTAAAAGCAAGGAAATTATATCCCTGCGCTTTGTACTTTTCAAACGACTCCTGCTGAGTGAGTCTGCCGTCTGAAGTTTTCGTGTGAATGTGAAGCTGACCCTTGAACTGCGAAAGAGCAGGGTCAATAAGGTATTTTTTCAAGATAAAGCCCCCAATCTGTGATTGTCTGTGTATTGCGCCTTGTCAAATTCCTGCACCGTAAGCTGTCCGTCGCGTGCTTCGCCCTGGAAAAGAAATCCGCCCTTTTCACCGCCGTAGAAAACTATACGGGTGCAGTAGAAGTTACCGTCAAGTGCAGAAACTATCTCACTGCATTTTGCCTCAAAGGTTTTTATGTCGGGAGTATCGTCCTTTATTACCACCTCGTAGCTGAGCTTCGGCAATACAAGGGCATAGTCTCCGCCAAGGTCGAAAAGCTTGCGGTCAAGCTTTTCTTCAAACGGCAGATTATCCGCCGCGAAGGATATAGTGCTTCCCGAATCGCGTACCGCCTGCATCATAAGCCCTGCACCGATTTCAAACATGGCATTTTTGGCATACAGGAAATATCCGTCGTAGTTGTTTTCAAGCACCATTGTTTCTTCGCCGTAATAGCTTCGTTTGGGCTCTTTAAAGGTTATGGCGGTTTCGTAGTAGTGGGTTTTGAAGTTAAAGGCGGTTGACATGGATTCTATTTTCTGAAGCGGATAGTTTTCCTCAAGATATTTTGCCGTTTCGTTATGCCACTTCACCGCGCCGAAAATGTTTCCGCACACCGCGTTGAAGCACAGAAGGTATACAATAACGGCAATTACGGTTTTGACAATACCGCTTTTTGTCTTTTGCAAAATCAGACCTGCAACAAAATATGCCAGAGCTGCCGTCAGTACAAAAAACAGTACCTTGATAAAGGCGTAATTCATGGTGGGATTGTTCTGCGCCACCGAATTGTATCCGGTAGAGTCGGCAAGCGATACCGTCAGCGACAGAAGCACCGTCATGAGAAGCGAATTTTTAAGCTTGCGATAGAAAAGAAACACAGCAACGGCTGTTATGAAGAATATGGGGAAGGTGGATATAAATCCGCGTGACGCGCCGCCGGCATACAGTGCAAGGGTGAAAAGAACGGTCATGGCGGCAAAAAGCAGTGTGTCACGCTTTTTTTCGTCCGCCCACAGTTTTTTGAGCATATTTAGTGCTCCTTTCGTATCAGTATCCAAGCTTTTGGTTGACGAGGACTATTTCGTAATCGCATCCGCCGGGCTTTTTAAGCATAATATTCAGGCTTCTGCAGATGCGTTCGGGACTGTTGCAATCGTGGCATTTGAGTTCCCCGGAAGCACAGGGAGTTTTCTTTCCCAGTCGTCGTGCATTGAGAGGGGAGGCAATGTTACGCGCGCGCCAAACGGCTTTTTCGAGAGTGGGCTCGATTTTGTTTTCGCCGATTATGAAATACACTTTTTTGTGTCCGTAAAGCGTTGCGGAAATGCGGTTGCAGGTGCCGTCGATGTTCACTATCTCGCCCGTCTCGGCAATACCGTTGACGGAGGAAATGTATATTTCGGCATCCCGTGCCTCACTCAGTGCCTCGGCAGGGGTATTTCCGTTTTCGGGAAACCAGTGCCATATAACCTTATTGCTCTGAGAAAGCTCGGGCAGAATATCAAGCTCCTTTACGGTTACCGTACCGCCGATGCCTACGGTTTTGCCCGAAATGCGGGATAAAAGATATTGCTTTGCATCCTCGCGTGTTTCAAAACAGCTCACAGAATAGCCCATTTTTTCAAGATTTTGTTTTATTAGAGTGAAATCCATAAACGCTCCTTAATAAGAGATATGATAAATTGTAAAACCGCATGGCGGTTTTACCGAAATTGCGAATTGTGTATTCAGCATAATATCTGCTGTGCAATAAATACCGCTACAACCGCGCCCAGCGATACCGCTGTAAGACCTCGCTTTAAAAGAGACAGTATTACGGCAACCGCCGCACCGCACAGCGCACATATAAACTGCGGTACAGAAAATGAAGAGCCTGTCTGGGTGAAAAGGAAAATATCAGGGAAAATAAGTGCCGCCAAAACTCCATATGGAGTGTATGTAAGAAAGGAAAAGATGAATTTTCCCGTCAGCTTTTTGCGGAAGAGTACCATGGAAACCGCTCTTAACGAGTAGGTCACAACAATCATGACCGCTATGGCAGTTATAAGGTAGCCGAGTGATATTTCACGCATTTTCACTCACCTCCATGGGGAACAGCACAGCACCCAGAACGGAAGCCGCCACTCCGCTTATGATAACCGACCAACCGCTCGACAAAAATGAGAAAAAGGGCACGAATTTTATTATCGAGCTGAATACCACCGCAAAGGCTATAACGCAGGATACGGATTTTGATTTTGCGGCAGGGGGCAGTATTATAGCCACATACATGGCGTAAAGCGCAATACCCATTGCACTTGTGACAGAGGCGGGGATTATGTCGCCCAGTACGCTTCCGATTATCGTTCCGCCTACCCAGCCTGAGTATGACGAGAAAATCAGCCCCGCAAAATAGCTGAAGGTGATTTTCTTTTCCGGGGACATGGCTATGGCAAAGTTTTCGTCTGTGTTTCCGAAGGCTATTATAAGCCTTTGCCATAATTTTATGTCCGGCGGGAGCTTTTGGGAAAGCGAAATGCTCATGAGAAAATAACGGGCGTTTATAACCAAAAGCGCACTGAATATTTCCGCATAGGAAGCCAGCACCGAAATAAGGTCAACACCCACAAACTGACCCGTGCCGGTAAGACAGGTCATGGATATAAAGGTGGGTGCCCACAGGGGAAGCCCCTTGCCTACGGCAATTACACCGAAGGTGACAGAAACCGAAAGATACCCCAGAAATACAGGCAGGGCATCCTTTGCACCCATAAGAAATTGTTGTTTTTTGTTTTGCATTTTGACACCTGAAAATATAAACGGCATTTATCAGTTTACAATAATATATTATTTGCGGTTTTACTTGGGTCATTATAACATAAAAGATAACAAATGTAAATACAAAAAACCAAAAAAGCAAAACTTTGATATTTCTGCGCATTTTTTTGATGTAAGCGAAAAATCTTACATGACACAAATAGCGGATCGCCGTGCGCTAGCACTTGACAAAGAGCTTTGTTTATGGTAAAATACCGCTCGTGCAAAAATTTACTTAAAAGGAGCTTTTTAATGATGACACCGAGCAGTATAAAAAGATTGAAATACGCCTGTTATACCACTAATGTGGGAATGTCGGTGGTTTCCAATATATCCCCTGTGCTGTTTATCACTTTCCGACATATGTATGGAATATCCTATTCGCTTTTGGGTGCGCTGGTGCTGATAAACTTCTTCACCCAGATGACAATAGACCTGATTCTTTCGTTCTTTTCGCATAAATTCAATATCCCCAAGGTGGTAAAATCCATCCCCGTGCTGACCGCGCTGGGACTTGCGGTATATGCCGTGTGGCCGTTCTTTTTCCCCGAAAATGTGTATTTGGGACTTGTTCTGGGCACATTGATATTTTCGGCATCCGGCGGTTTTACCGAGGTGCTGATAAGCCCCGTTATAGCCGCACTGCCTGCCGATGACCCCGACCGCGAAATGAGTAAATTGCACTCTGTGTATGCCTGGGGCGTTGTGGGTGTCATTACATTCAGCACACTGTTTCTGGGCATTTTGGGTCAGGATAAATGGCAATGGCTGGTGCTTATACTGGCGATAATCCCTGTTTTGTCCATTTTCCTTTTTTCGGGCGCAAGCGTGCCCCATATGGATACACCCGAAAAGGCTTCGGGTGCTCTCAAACTGCTTAAAAACAAGGGCGTGTGGCTGTGCTTTGTAGCCATCTTTTTGGGCGGTGCTTCCGAATTGACTATGGGACAATGGGCATCGGGCTATCTTGAGCAGGCAATGAAAATTCCCAAGGTGTGGGGCGATATTCTGGGCGTTGCACTGTTCTCGCTGTTTCTGGGAATGGGACGTACCATGTATGCAAAATTCGGCAGAAATATGGAAAAAGTATTGCTCCTGGGCGGAATAAGCGCCACGGTGTGCTATTTTACCGCGGCAGTGTCAAATATGGTGTGGCTGGGTCTTGCCGCCTGTGCGCTTACCGGCTTTTGTGTTTCCATGATGTGGCCCGGCATGCTGGTTGTTGCCTCTGAACGTTTCCCGCAGGGCGGTGTGTTTATTTACGCGCTTATGGCGGCAGGCGGAGATATGGGTGCATCGGTGGGACCTCAGCTTGTGGGTATTATCACCGACGCGGTGATAGCAAATCCCGCCTCGGTTGCATTCTCTCAAAGCCTTGCACTTACCCCCGAACAGTTGGGTATGAAGCTGGGTATGCTGGTGGGCATGCTGTTCCCGCTGGTGGCGACGGCGCTGTACATAATAATATATAAAACAAAAAAGCGGTCTTAGACCGCTTTTTTGAGTGATATTGCCTTCGACTTCAAGCCCTATCGTACCTTTATCGATACGCTAAAAAAGCACTTCTTACGAAGTGCTTTTTTCTATTTCGTTTGCTGTTTTGTTCAGCTTGTCGCCCAGTGTATGCATGGCACTGCCTGCCTTGTGGCGCAAGCATTTTTTCAACTTGTGTGCCGCACAATTGCAGTCGCTGTTGCTGATTACCATATCCGCCGCGATGCCTGTTGCCAGTGCTGTCATTGCCGCAATAACGCCGACGGCTGTTGCAGAACATATTTTCATGTTTTTCCCTCCTCAAATAACGGTGCTGTACATATTGTGCCGTTTGAGAAGCGAAAAATTCATGGAAAAATTTAAATTTTCATAAGACCCATGCCTTCCAGAACGGAAGAAATGAGTATGAATAATATGCAGATGGGAGCTATGTACTTTATGATGACGACAAAAAGCGTTTTTGAACGGAATTTTCCGTCGGTAAGCTCCACCTCGTCGGTTATTGCCTTGGGCTTGATGACAAAGCCGATGAAGATGCAGGTGAGTATTGCGACTATCGGCATGATGACGCTGTTGGATAAGAAGTCGAAGAAGGTGAGAAAATCCATGCCAATAAGCTTTATGTGAGCCCATATTCCGTTGCCCAGCGAGGAGGGGATACCCAGAAGCACAGATATCAAAAGGGTTATGAGGCAAGCGGAAACTCTGCCGATTTTAAAGCGGTCGCGTATAATCGAAACCACTGCTTCCATAAGCGAAATGGAGGAGGTGAGTGCCGCAAAAAGCACCAGCACGAAAAATACCGTGCCCAAAAATCCACCGCCGGGCATACTGTCAAACACCTTGGGCAGTGTTACGAACATAAGTCCGGGACCTTTGCCCAGTGCCGCCTGGTCTCCGCCGGAAAATACGAATACTGCGGGGATTATCATAAGTCCCGCAAGAAAGGCTATTCCGGTATCGAAAAGCTCGATGTGACGTACCGAGGACTCCAGATTAACGTCTTTTTTCATATATGAACCGTAGGTTATCATAATGCCCATTGCAAGTGACATGGAGTAGAAAAGCTGACCCATTGCCGCAAGTACGGTTTTGAATGAAAAATGAGAAAAGTCGGGCAGGAGATAGTATTTGATACCATCCATGGCACCCGGCAGGAACATGCAGTAAACCGCTATAAACAGCGACAGCACTATAAGCACGGGCATCATTATCTTGCTGACTTTTTCAATACCTTTTTCGACACCGAGAAGCACGACAACCGCCGTTACACCGAGATAAATCGCAAACCACAAAAGGGGCTCGGCGGGCTTGCCGATGAAAGCGTTGAAAAATCCGTCATTTGCCGAAGCTGTACTTCCGCCTGTAATGAAGGTTACGAAATATTTTGTCACCCAACCGCCGATAACACTGTAATAAGGAAGTATGATAACGGGCACTATGGATTCAAGGTAGCCCAGAAAGGTGAACTTTTTGTTCAATGACCTGAAAGCGCCTATGGCGCTGAGACCTGTTTTGCGTCCCAGTGCTATTTCCGCTACCAGAAGTGCAAAGCCGAAGGTGACTGTAAGTATGAGGTAAGTCAGAAGAAATATACCGCCGCCGTACTGCGCCGCAAGGTAAGGGAAGCGCCAGATGTTGCCCAGACCTACCGCCGAGCCTGCCGCCGCCAGTACAAAGCCCAGCTTACCCGTAAAACTGCTTCGTTGTTTGTTTTCCATAAGTCAAATTCTCCATTAAAATGTATTATCCCCAACAGTATAACATATTTTTCGGAAAAAGTAAATACAAAAGCGGTATTTTATTCATAATATATCCGATATTATGTTTTTTGCTTGACTTTGAATGCAAAAAAAGGTATAATGAAAAATCGGGGGTGTATGAAATGACGACATCAAAAAGAACGGCATTGTGTGCCGTATTGGCGATACTGCTGACGGCATGGACGCTTTTTATATTTTCAAATTCCATGAAAACCAAAGCGGAGTCCGCGTCCTCCAGCAAAAAGGTGTCCCAGGCGGTAAAGAGCGTTGTAGACCCGAAAAATAAAATACCAGAAGAAAAATTCCATAAATCCGTGAGAAAAACTGCCCACGTACTGGAATTCTGTGCTCAGGGCATAATTGCCTCGGCGCTTGCATGGATACTGTACGGCAAAAAAAGAAAGCTGCTTTTGCTTTTTATGCCTGCGGTGGTGTGCATATTTACCGCCGCGGGTGACGAATACCTTCAAAGCCACACCGGCAGAGGGGCCGCCTTTACCGATGTGCTTATCGATACAGGCGGTGCGGTTATCGGAATATTACTGCTTTACGGTGTGTTTTTTGCAGTACAGAAATGGCAAATTGTAAAACAAATGTGAATTTTTTTGTGCGCTATTGACAAAATAGTATTTATATTGTATAATAACAAGGCTGTAAAGAAAAAAACTTTACAGCATGACCCCCAATTCCGGAGGCAACCGTGAAAGATTTGGCGATTACACAGCTTTACGACTGTTACTGGGCTCTTTTGAGCGAAAAACAGCGTACGGTGTTTGAATTTTATTATGACGATGACCTTTCGCTCAGCGAGATTGCAGAGCATACACACACCACACGTCAGGGTGTGCGCGATCTTATCAAACGAAGCGAGGAACAGCTCAGATTTTTTGAGGATAATCTGGGATTGAGCGAAAAAAACGAGAAATTACGTGAAATTGCCGCAAACTGCGGTGATGCAAAAGTAAAAGAAGAAATCGAAAAGCTTCTCTCGAAATAGCTTTCGGGCTTGCAGTTCTTATAAGAAAGGGCGTGTGCTGTTGGGATTTCAGAGTCTTACCGAAAAAATGGCGGAAGCCTTTAAAAAATTCAAGAATAAGGGCAAGCTGACCGAGGCTGATGTCAAGGTCGGCATGCGTGAAATAAAGCTGGCACTGCTTGAAGCGGACGTAAACTTCAAGGTCGTAAAGGACTTTGTGGCAAAGGTGTCCGAAAGGGCGGTGGGTGCGGATGTGCTGGAAAGCCTGATGCCCGCCCAGCAGATAGTTAAAATAGTAAACGAAGAGCTTTGCGAGATAATGGGCAAGGAAAATGAAAAGCTTACTATCTCCCCCAAGCCCCCCACGGTAATTATGATGTGCGGTCTGCAGGGCGCAGGTAAAACCACACACTGTGCAAAGCTTGCGGCTCTTTTTAAAAAGCAGGGTAAAAATCCTTTGCTGGTTGCCTGCGACGTATACCGCCCCGCGGCTATAAAACAGCTTGAGGTGGTGGGCGAAAAGGTGGGTGTCCCCGTGTTTAGCATGGGAGATAAGCTCAGCCCCGTGGATATCGCGGCGGCGGGTGTTGCCCACGCCGAGAAAAACGGCAACGACATGGTGTTTATTGATACCGCGGGACGTCTTCACATCGATGAAGTGCTCATGGACGAGCTTAAAAACATCCGCGAAAAGGTACAGCCTACCGAAATTCTGCTTGTTGTGGATGCCATGACGGGTCAGGACGCGGTTAATGTTGCGGACAGCTTCAACGGTCTTTTGGACATCACGGGTGTTATACTCACCAAAATGGACGGTGATACCCGAGGCGGTGCGGCGCTTTCCGTGCGCCACGTTACGGGCAAGCCCATAAAGTTTATCGGAACGGGCGAAAAGCTTGATAATATCGAGCCCTTCTACCCCGACAGAATGGCTTCCAGAATACTGGGTATGGGCGATGTACTGTCACTTATCGAAAAGGCTCAGGAAAGCTTTGACGAGAAAAAGGCGGCAGAGCTTGAAAAGAAGATGAGGGAATCCACCTTCACTCTGGACGACTACATGGAGCAGTTTGACCAGATAAGAAAAATGGGTCCCATCGACCAGCTGGCAGGCATGATTCCGGGTATGAAGCCGGGCGCACTCAAGGACGCTCAGATAGACGAAAAGAAAATCGACCGTATGCAGGCGATAATCAAGTCTATGACTCCCAAGGAGAGAGCAAAGCCGGATATTATAAACTCCTCCCGTAAAAAGCGCATTGCCGCAGGAAGCGGAAACAGCGTTGAGGAAGTGAATAAGCTCCTCAAGCAATTTGACCAGACCTGCAAGCTCATGAAACAGCTTACGGGCAACGCAGGAAAAATGAAGCTGGGCAAAAAGTTCAAATTACCCTTTTAAATCCGTATATAAATAAAAATTTATATAAATCAAAATTTTTAATTCAGAAAGGTGAATTTATCATGGCAGTTAAAATCAGACTCAGAAGACTGGGCGCAAAGAAAGCTCCCTTTTACCGTGTAGTAGTAGCAGATTCCCGTTATCCCCGCGACGGTCGCTTCATCGAAGAGATCGGTACTTACAATCCTATGAAGAACCCCGCTGAAATCATCATCGACGGCGAAAAGGCTAAGGAATGGATCGCTAAGGGTGCACAGCCTACCGAAACCGTAAGAGCCATCCTCAAAAAGAGCGGAGTTACCGAATAATCATGAAGGATATGCTCGTAGACATCGCCAAGGCTATCGTTGACCACCCCGATGAGGTTGTGGTTGAGGTACGTGACGACGGCGAAATGACTCATCTTGAGCTGTCTGTCGCTCCCTCCGACATGGGTAAGGTAATCGGCAAACAGGGCAAGATAGCCAAGGCTATCCGTACGCTCATTAAGGCGGCTTCCGCCAAGGATACCGACAAGAAGTACGTGGTGGACATAATCGACAAGTAAAAAAAGGGGCTGTCAGCCCCTTTTTCACATGTCAAAAATTATCTCAAAAAACTTTAAACAATGTTAAAAAATGTTACTAACCAATTCATTAATATGGCAGTATAATAATCAAGTCGGGATGTTATCCCTATCATTTATTTACGGAGAGTGACAAAATGAAACTTATTATCAAAGACAATTACGACGGAATGTGTGCATGGGCTGCTCAGCATATAGCCGATGCCATCAATAACCATAAGGAAAACCGCCCCTTTATACTGGGTCTGCCCACCGGTTCTTCTCCTCTGGGTGTATATAAGAGACTCATCGAAATGAATAAGGCGGGCAAGGTTACCTTCAAGAACGTTGTTACCTTCAATATGGACGAATATGTAGGTCTGCCCAGAGAGCACGACCAGAGCTACTGGTACTTCATGCATGACAATTTCTTCAACCATATCGACATTCCTGCAGAGAATGTGAACATACTCAACGGTATGGCTCCCGATCTTGAGGCTGAGTGCCAGAGATATGAGGATAAAATCGCATCTTACGGCGGAATCGACCTGTTCCTGGGCGGAAGCGGTGTTGACGGACATATCGCATTCAACGAACCCTTCACCTCTCTTACCTCCCGCACAGGTGTACGCGCTCTTACTCAGGATACCCTTATCGTAAACTCCCGTTTCTTCGGAAACGACCCCGAAAAGGTACCGAAAACCGCTCTTTCCGTTGGTGTCGGCACTGTTTGCGACTCCAAAGAGGTTCTCCTGCTCATCAGCGGTCACAACAAGGCACGCGCTCTGCGTCACTGCGTTGAGGGCGGCGTTGACCATGCATGGACTATCAGTGCACTTCAGCTCCACAAGAACGGCATTGTTGCCTGCGATGAGGATGCTTGCGGCGAACTGAAGGTTGATACCTACAAGTACTTCAAGGAAATCTATAAGAACGAGAAATAATAATTGCAAATAAGACAAAAAATCACGGACTTTGCCCAAGTGTTCTCAAGGACACTTGGGCAGTTTTATTCGCCTTACGGCGAGTTTTATTGCTTCGCAGTGATGATATTGCCTCCGGCAGTTTATGGCGAATAAAATAACACTGAAATCGCAAGATTTCAATATCACTTCCCGAATGGGAAATATCACTCTGTGCGAAAGGCACAGAATATCACGATATAAAAAAATACTACCCGGAAAAGAGCTTTGTTTTCTCTTCTTCGGGTAGTTTTGTCGTATACTGTTGCAAGCAGGAAATTTGTGTGCCAAATTTCGTTTATATTAAAGATAACTGTCCTTAGCAACCCTGCTCTTTGTCCGTGATTTTTTTAGCAGTGGCGGATGAGGGCATCCGCCCGTTATTTTTCGGGTCGGTGGAGGCAAAGACCCCTGCAATTTGTAATTATACAAAAAATCTGTTTATTGAGACCGCCCTTTTTATTCGTCTGCCTCCAGAACCTCCCAGTCAGACGGAGGGTTTCCGAGGTCGGGAATATCTATGGGTGCGCCGCCGTTTAAAGCTGACCTGTGGGCTAGAAGCCCGGGAATGTTGAAGCGCGCCACCTGCCATATGTTGGTGGGGGACAGCTTTCCGCTGTCGTAGGCACGGCAGAAATCGTCAACCAAAAACTGATGTGTGCCGTTGTGACCGTTTTTCATGCCGTCAAATTCCGCAGGCATTTTGCGTTTAAGCTGAATCGGTGAGGACAGCGTAAATCCCGCCGTATCGGCAAGCTGCTGGATTGCGGTTTTGTAGTCGGAATTTATAAGTTCATATATTTCCCCAGGCTGAAGCTCCTCGGTCACATCCTTCATTTCAGCACAGCCCGGTCGGTCGGGATCCCACACACTCAGACTGTGACGCGCCACGGAAAATTCGTAGCATCCGTCGGTGCCGTAAAACTGGGAAATGTAGGTCTCGGGCGACTTCCAGCCTACACAGCGGTTTTCGCTGATGCGGGCGATACCGCCGTTTGAAAGCTCCAGAAGCATGGCGGTGTTAGAAAAGGGATTATCGTAAAGATTCTGACCCTTTGTGCCGTAAATATCGGTGCGGGGGCTTTCTTTATACCCCATTGCCACAACCCTTTTCGCATAAACACCCGGCATTGAGCCCAGAATCATGGCTGTGGAATGGGTGGGGTAGAACATCGGCGGAATACCTGCGTATTTCTTCCATTCATCGCCTGCGGAGCTTTTGAAGCTTTCCTCCATGTTGCGTATGTCATGGTTGTATTGCGCTTCGCCGTAGGTGAATTTACCGAAGGTGCCCGATTTGAATTCCCGACGGCAGAATATTGTGGGCGCACGGTAAAACCCCGTCTCGCCCATGGAGTAGGTAAGGCGCGTTTTGCGCACAAGACTTTCGATTTCCATTATGTCCTCAACATCGATGGCACAGGGCACAGCACTGTAAACATGCTTTCCCGCCTTGAGTGCCTCGATTACCATGGGGCCGTGCTTGAAGCGCTGGGTGAAAATTGCAATGCAGTTTATGTTGTCACTTGCCACCGCCTTTTCAAAGCTGTCGATGATTTCAACGCCGAACATTGAGGCGTAATTCTCGGCGCGCTCTCTTATCAGGTCACACACATATACCTTTTCAACCGAAGGGTGTGCCTTGAAAAGCGGAACGAAGTTTATGCAGAAGCGTCCGCAGCCGATTATGGCTATTTTTATTTTTTCTTTCATGTTATTTTCCTCCCTCGGGCTTTTTTCCGAATTCCCATTCTTTTTCGCGTTTGCCTGTTTCAAACTGGGTCAGCGACAGCTTCCAGTCTGGTTTTTCGCGGAATTTGTACTTGAATTTTTTGTTCAGCACACCTTTTTCCTCAAGATGTATGTAGCAGGCGCGGTCACATGCTCTTCCGCAGATGCAGGTGCGGTAAAAATGCTTTGCGGGAGGATAAAAGTAGGTTGCATCCATTATTCTTTTCGCCTTTTCGGTGTCTATCTTTGCAATGCCCTTTATAATGTCCGTTCTGTCCTCAAAATCGGGATAGGCATCGGGCGGCATAAAGGGATTTTTTTCACCGCTTGCACCGTTGTAGTAAACCGCACAGCGCCACTCGTCCACTTTGCCGTTGTCCGCTATGGCATTGCCTGCACAGGCTTTGATGCACTCGCCGCAACCGTCGCACAGACCATCAACACAAAGAGGGGTTTCTTCAATTTCGGCATCCGTCAGAATGAAGCAGTAACGTATAAACGGCCCGTAGTCCCTGTTTAAAACCGTGCCTCTTATGCTCATCTCGCCAAGTCCGCATTTGACGGCACAATCTTCAAAATCAAGCTGATTTTCCGCCGTTATTCCGCGATATATGTCGGTGTAGTCCATTTCTGGATTTGTGCCGTCGTAACGGTTCATAATAAGCTGATTTTTGCGCTGGGGGATAGCTTCAAACCCCTCGTCCTCTATTAGATTTGACACATTGATAAGAGCCAGAGGCATGACGGTTTCTTCGAGGTTTTCGACCCCCATTGTGGTGTACTGGTAGTAGGTGCTGCCCTCCTCCACACCGCGGTAAATTCCGCGCAAAACACGAAATCCCAGACCAATTACCGTTTTTACCTGCGGAAAAATCCTGAAAATCGCATCATTTTCGTCAAAACGCTTTGCGCAAGCAAACCCTATAATGTCCGCATCAAAACGCTTTGCACACTGTATTATGCTTTCTCTCACAGCTTTCCCTCCTCCTTAAGATGCTCATAGCACACCGTTTCACAGCTTTTCCCGCACAGACAGGGCACATAGCCGAAGTGGGTGTTGGGCAGAAATCTGAGCTTGGGATAAATATCGTTGGCACTCCCGCTGTCAAAGCGCTTTTCACCGTTTATTATAGCTTCTTTTTCGGGATTGTCTGCCAGAAAATCCTCTGCCATAAAGGGGTTTGATTTGTGTGCACCGCGGTAATATACACTGCACTGCCAGCTGTCAACACCATTTTCGCCGATGGCGTTTCCCGGGCAGGCTGTTTTGCATTTTCCGCAACCGTCGCACAGGCTTTTCCCGAAGGGCTTGTCGTATTCCAGCGGCATATCCGTAATAATGTACACAAACCGCATAAAGGTTCCGTATTTCGGGACTATCACCTTGCCGTGAAGCCCTGCCTTGCCCAGTCCGCACACCTCGGCAGCTTTGTTATAGTCAATTATAACATCAGGCGCGGGCTTACCGGGTGCTACGGGCGAGGAAAACTGTAACTCGTATATGCGCGCAACCTCGGGATTTGTGGATTTGTCGCCCTTAACGCGAAAACCGGGTATACTGCGTTGCAAACAGGCATCATAGCCCTCGTTTTCGATGACAGCGCCCATTTTTAAGAGAAAAATTTCCGCAAAGGTCTCGTCTATGTACTTTACACCAAGGTTTGTGTAGTTGTAAAACTGGCTTTTATGCTTCATGGCATTAAAAAGCCCGCGCGGAATTTTTATTCCGAAGCCTATAATACATTTGGCATTCGGAAGTATCTGAAAGGGGTCGTGACGCAGGTCGGGATTTTTCATCAGAGAAATATCACCTATACCGCACACCGCCGCGCCCAGCTCCTTTGCCTTTTGCTTTATAAATTCAGCAGTCATTTTTTCACTCCTATCTGTCCATTTTCCAGGGCTTTGAGGTTCTCAGCGGTTGCTTGAAGCGGTCTGCCATGCATCCGCCCTTCTTTTCCAGCATACTCACACAGCCTCGTATGCATCCGCCGCATTTAGCCATGTTGTAGCCTACCCAGCTTGGGAAATACTTTTCAAGTGTGCCGTAAACCTTCATTATTTCTTTTTCGTCGGCAACGTCGGTGGCACCCTCCAGTAAATCCAACATACCGTTTTCGTTTTTGTCAAATACCTCTTTGGGCACAAAGGGGTTGTAATATCTTCCGCCGTGGGTGTAAAAAGCGTAACAGCGCCACATGTCGATGTCGCCCCATTCGCATTTTTTGCCCGCAAGGTTCACTGTTACGGTTTTACCCGATTTTATGTCGGGAATACATCCCCCCGGGCACTCGCGCACACACGCTCCGCATTTACGGCAAAGAGGCTCTCCGCTGTACATTTCGTCGTATTCCAGCTCTGCGTCGGTGAAGATGAACGCCACCCGCTGTAACGGACCGAATTCGGGAGTGAGAAGCATCTTGCTCCAGCCGATTTCACCCAGTCCGCATGCCACAGCCGCCAGCCTGAACTGAAACTGCAGGTCGGGCGGAACTTTTCCTTCGCCTGTCTCTCGGGTGAACTGAACACTTCTGTGATGTGCGGTTTTTCCTTTGGCGTGCTTGCTGACCTCTATTTGCTCCTCGGGCGAGAGGGTGTTTCCCGGACTTCCGTCCATGTCGGAAACGATTCCGCGCGCGCCGGTGTTGCGGTATACCACCGCTTCATAGCCCTCGTCCTCGATAACCTTTCCTACGTGGTACAACACTGCGGGAGCAAAAATTTCATTTATTCCGCCGTATGCCATGGAGGGGTACTGGTAAAACTGGGTGCCCTCCTCAATTCCGCGCTGAACTCCGCGGGGTATGCGGAATGCAAAGGCTATACAGCTTTTTGCCCTTGGGAACAGGTATCTCGGGTCCATTTCGGGCGGTGCACCCTCAAAACGCGACATAGGTCCGATTCCGCATTTGTCGGCACCTGCTTCCAGTGCCGCCTGCTTTATCATACTGCTTGTCAACATATCTTTTTCCTTTCTTTATTTCAATTCCGCAACGGCATTTTCAATGTCGTCATATATGAGTACGCTGTTTGAAATACGACTGTTTAACTTGGTGTTTTCAATAATATACGGGTACAGTACGCCGCTGTGGTCAGGCTCGCACAGCTCGGCAACATTACCCACATATTTTTCGTTTATGTAAGCGTTAAGTGTTCGCACGGGACGGCGACTTGCCCGTGTGGCAAGCTTGAGCATGGGGAATATGCCTTCATAATACTTCACGTCCTCGGGACGTATAAAGGATGTGTGGGAAATAAAGGCGGCGGCTCCTTTTTTCTCGAGAAAATCACGGCACACACCGCGGAATTCATAGCCGTTGTCCATGGCGGCTATTTCCTCCTCATGCGCTACAAGGCTGTCATGAAAAAAGTGGGCAGAGCAGTTGTTGAGGCATCCGCTGTTGGCGAGGGCGTAAAGCGTTTTGCCGTTTTCATCACACCATTTTTTGAGCTTTTCAATGGTTTTAAAATCATGGTTTAATTCTCTTTTCAGATAAAATCCGTCAAAGTGTTCGCTTATGTACTCCATGCCCTCGGTGCTTCCTATGCACATGTTGACAGAGGCGCGGGTCTCGATACCGTTGAAATTTTCCTTGACAAAGCGTGCAATAAGCGGAGATGTGGTGGTAACACCGGACACACCGTAATTTTGTATGAGGTGCTCCAGCGTATTTCCGATTTTTTCAAAAAATGCCCGTGAAAGGCTGTATTTTCCGTAGCACACGGCGTTAAAAAGCACGTTCAGCTTTATGCCGTTTCGGCTTAGTGCTTCAAGGTCGCTTTCCTGCTTCAGACGTGCGGTGAAGTCGGACATTCCCTCTGCCTTTACTATGCTTCTGCCGTTGGCAAAGTCGCCGTAAGAAAAATAAACCTCAAAAATGCTGTTCTTATTTCTGATTATTGCATCCACCAATTCCGTGTCGGCACACGGCTTGAGACCTATCGAAAATTTCAAAATATCACTTCTTTCCCAAATTTGAAAAACTTTTTTATTTGCTATTGATTATACAGGAAATTTGTGATACAATGTATAACAAAGCCAATGAGAAATATAAAAAAACAAATATGGTGGATTTTATGAAGCTGTCGGATATAAACCCGCATATACGCTATGCGCGCATACATCATACTCTCAACACACGGAATGAATACAGCGTTTGCTATGATTGCCGTTTGTTTTTTATCAATAATGGAAATGGAATTATAGACATACAGGGAGAAAAACAAGGCTTTTCGGATAACACCGTAATATATCTGCCTCCCGGAACGAAATATAAATTTTCAAAAAACAATGAAAATGCTATAAGTATAATTGTTTTTGATTTTGACCCCTCGTGGGAATACTCGCACCTTGCTGATTCCCTGGGCACGGTTACCGAGTCGGAATTTGACAAAAGCCGTGTTATGACATATGAACTGCCGTGTGAATTTTCCGAGCCGTTTGTGATGAGCTGTCCCGACATATACGGCCATCTGACACAGGCGGTACAGGAATTTCTGGAGTGCACACTGTATTACAGGGAAATGGCGGGCGTACTTCTTAAAATGTCCCTGACAAGAATCCTGCGTGAAAAACATGCTTGCACGGGCACCGAAAGCAAAACTGTCTCTGCGGTTATGGAATATATACACAAAAATTACGATGACGCCGAGCTGTCAAACGAAGATATAGCGCATAAATTCGGCTATCATCCATATTATCTCGGCAACATTGTCAGCCGTGCGGCAGGAATGTCGCTGAGGCAGTATCTCACCCGATATCGCCTGAAGATGGCACAGAATTTTCTCATAACAACAGAACTGGACATAAATGTTATTGCTTGGCGGTGCGGCTTTAATTCCACTGCGTATTTCATACGGCTTTTCAGAGAGTTTTTCGGCATCACTCCCGGAGCTTACCGCAAAAGTGTAAGCCGCGGAGCAATATAAAATATGTCCAAATTATTAATTCCGATATAGAATATAATATGAAAGTTTCAGGTATTGTTTAACAAATTGTTCAAATGTATTGACTTTTCATATTATATATGGTAAAATATATGGAGACATATAATTGGGTGTAAAATGCCTTTTTTGTGGCGTAATATACTCATACACCGAGAGGAACGTAATGGAGAAGTTTGAAAAGAAGGTATGGCTCGCCACCCCTACAATGCACGGCGAGGAAATGGAATACATACGACAGGCATACGAAACCAACTGGATGAGCACAGTGGGCGAAAATATTAACGAGGTTGAAAGAATTGCCGCTCAGCAGGCGCAAATGAAGCATGCTGTGGCGCTTTCCTGTTGCACCGCGGCACTTCATCTGGCTGTCAAGCATGCCGGCGAAGCTCTTTACGGTAAGCCCGCCATAAGTCACGGTGCGTTGGAGGAAAAACGGGTTTTCTGCTCGGATATGACCTTTGACGCTACCCTTAATCCCGTGGTTTACGAGGGCGGTATTCCCGTGTTCATCGACACAGAAGCGAAATCATGGAATATGGACCCCGCGGCACTGGAAAAAGCATTTGAAATGTATCCCGAGGTCAGACTTGTGGTTTATGCCGAGCTGTACGGCTTCCCGGGACGCATTGACGAAATAAAGAGAATTTGCGAAAAGCACGGTGCGCTTCTTATCGAGGATGCCGCCGAGGCTATGGGTGCAACGGTGGACGGCAGAATGTGCGGATCCTTCGGCGATTACTCCGCCGTAAGCTACAACGGAAACAAGATTATTACAGGTTCCGCGGGCGGATGCCTTCTGACCAATGATATTGAAATTGCCAACAAGGCACGCAAATGGTCCACTCAGGCGAGAGAAAATGCCCCCTGGTATCAGCACGAGGAGGTGGGCTACAACTACCGCATGAGCAATGTCGTTGCAGGTGTAGTGCGCGGTCAGTATCCGTATCTTGAGGAGCATATAGCTCAGAAAAAGGCAATTTACGAAAGATACCGCGACGGCTTAAAAGGACTTCCCGTCAAGATGAATCCCATCACCGACGGAACACAGCCCAACTACTGGCTGTCGGCTATGATTATTGACGGCGATTATATGTGCAGACAGGTCAGAGACGACTCCAATGCTCTGTACATCAAAGAAGTCGGAAAGACCTGCCCGACAGAGATTTTAGAAACCCTTGCAAACCACAATGCCGAGGGCAGACCAATTTGGAAGCCCATGCACATGCAGCCCATGTACAGAATGCATGAATTTGTGACCCGTGAAGGTAGCGGACGTTGCAGAACCAATGCTTATATTGCAGGCGGTTGCATGGACGTTGGCGCGGATATTTTCCACCGCGGTCTGTGCCTGCCCAGCGATAACAAAATGACCGCTGACGAGCAGAACAAGGTAATTGAAATAATAAAAAGCTGTTTTAACTGATGAGGTTTACATATGTACGCAAAGTTTTTTAAGCGTGTGATGGATTTTGTACTGTCACTGATGGCTCTCATTGTACTGTCCCCCGTTCTTTTGGTGCTGATAATCGTGGGTGCTTTTGCCATGAAAGGTAACCCGTTCTTCACCCAGCTCCGCCCGGGTAAAATCGACAAAAATACAGGTAAAGAAAAGATATTCAAGCTGATAAAATTCCGCACAATGTCCAACGCCAGAGACAAGGACGGAAATCTTCTGCCGGACGATGTCCGCCTGAACAAATACGGCAGAATTCTCCGCAGCACCTCGCTGGACGAGCTGCCCGAGCTGATAAACATCCTCAAGGGCGACATGTCCATCGTCGGGGATGGATGTATAATAGAGACAACCAGGAAAAGCATTGATTTTTCAAGGGTTGTCACGGTCTAAGTCAACTGAAATTATTTATTTTGTATGGGGTTGAAAAATGATAAGACAACCAAGAACAAGTCAATAGTGGCTCTTGATTGCTTATTTTGACCCAATCTGATAAGCGTACAAAATACAATAAGGAGGTTACTTAGCCGGGCAGTGATAATCACGCTCGGCTATTCGTCGTTGATAGAGAAAAAAGCATACATTATGTGGAGATATATAGGATATGGATATTAAGCGTTTTGAAGATAAGATATGGCTCGCTACGCCTAAAATGCATGGCGAAGAACTGAAATATGTAAAAGAAGCACATGAAACCAACTGGATGTCCACGGTTGGAGAAAATATAAATGAAGTCGAGAAAATCGCCGCAGAAAAGGCGCAGATGAAATATGCAGTTGGTTTGTCTTGTTGTACTGCTGCACTTCATTTGGCAGTAAAGCACGCAGGCGAAACACTTTATGGGAAGCCTGCGGTTAGTCACGGAGCATTAGAGGGAAAACGGGTTTTCTGTAGTGATATGACTTTCGATGCCACACTTAATCCTGTGGTTTATGAGGGCGGCATCCCCGTTTTTATTGACACGGAAGCGGAATCATGGAATATGGACCCTGTGGCTCTTGAAAAAGCCTTTGAAATATATCCGGATGTGAAGCTGGTTGTTTCTGCGGAGCTGTATGGCTTTCCCGGACGTATGGATTTAATTAAAGAAATCTGCGAGAAGCACGGAGCGTTGCTTGTTGAGGATGCCGCAGAAGCTATGGGTGCAACCATTCATGGCAAACAATGTGGTTCTTTCGGAGACTATTCTGCGATCAGCTACAACGGCAATAAGATCATTACTGGTTCTTCGGGCGGTTGTCTGTTGACAAACGATATTGAAGTTGCAAACAAAGTTCGGAAGTGGTCAACGCAAGCGAGAGAAAACGCCCCTTGGTATCAGCATGAGGAAGTTGGCTATAACTACCGTATGAGCAATGTGATAGCAGGTGTTGTCCGTGGTCAGTATCCGTATTTGGAAGAACATATTGCAAGGAAAAAGGCGATTTACGAAAGATACAAGCAAGGCTTCAAGGATTTGCCTGTTCAGATGAATCCGATCTTGGACGGCACAGAACCTAACTATTGGTTGTCCGGCATGATCATTGACGAGAACGCCATGTGCAAGCAGGTCAGAAGTGATTGCGAAGCTCTTTATATCTCTGAACCCGGCAAGACTTGTCCGACAGAAATTTTGGAAACCCTCGCAAAGTACAATGCCGAGGGCAGACCGATCTGGAAGCCGATGCACGCTCAACCGCTTTACCGTTTGCACGGCTTTGTTACCCGTGAGGGAGACGGCAGAGCTAAAACAAATGCCTACATAAAGGGCGGGACACTTGGCAAAGATGGCAAGCCGCTTGATATTGGCATGGATATTTTCCATCGTGGCTTGTGTTTGCCGAGTGATATTAACATGACAGCGGAGCAGCAAGATATTGTGATTGAGATTATTAAGTCTTGTTTTGCGTGAGGTGTGGCATGAAACATAAAAAGGGATTCTACGAAAAATTCATAAAGGTTCCGCAAGATGTTATATTAGCATCCGTTGCCCTTATCATTTTAAGTCCGATTCTTCTTATTTTGGCAATCTTGGTTCGGACAAAGCTGGGTAGTCCGGTTATCTTCAAGCAAGAGAGAGCAGGAAAAGACGGAAAGCCGTTCTACATGTACAAGTTCCGTTCTATGTCAGATGCAAGAGACGAAAACGGAGAATTGCTTCCAGATGAGCAGCGATTGGGGAAGTTTGGCAAAATTCTCAGAAGCACATCTTTGGATGAGCTGCCTTCACTTTGGAATGTGGTCAATACAAGCTGTTCACTATGCGGACCGAGAGCATTGTACTTGAAATATATACCTCGGTATTCTGAACATCAAGCAAGACGCCTTGAAGTTCGTCCCGGAATTACCGGTCTTGCGCAGGTTAGCGGACGAAATGCGATCAGTTGGGAAGATAAGTTCAACTATGATGTTCAGTATGTCGATAACATTACATTTCTTGGGGATTGGAAGATCATGTTTCGTACCGTAGGAAAGGTGTTGAAACGTGAGGGCATCTCCTCTGCTACATCAGTTACAATGGAAGAATTTATGGGGTGCGAGCAGGAGATGGTAAGCCATGAGTAAACAGCTTGTAATCATTGGGGCAAGCGGTCATGGGAAAGTGATTGCTGATATTGCAGAAAAAAACGGATATACGGAAATTCAATTTTTGGATGATAACAAAGAGGTTAAGACTTGCGGCAAGTACCCTGTGGTTGGAACAAGCGATGATGTTATGAAATACTTCAGCGATGATTTTATTGTGGGAATAGGAAACGCAGAGATTCGCAAAAGAATACAAGAGAAACTGATTGCGAATGGACTTCATGTTGTTACGCTGATTCATCCTAAAGCGGTAGTTGCACCCGATGTCTCTTTAGGAGCAGGCTCGGTTGTGATGGCTGGTGCTGTTATCAATCCCGGAACTTCGATTGGATACGGCTGTATCATCAATACAAGTGCAACTGTTGACCATGATAATATCATCTCTGATTACGTTCATGTGTCGGTGGGAAGTCATCTTGCTGGAACAGTGAGTGTTGGAACAGGTACTTGGATAGGAGCCGGGGCAATCGTTAGCAATAATATCAGCATTTGCGAAAACTGTATGGTTGGAGCAGGTGCGGTAGTAGTCGATAATTTAACGGAACCCGATACATACATCGGTGTTCCCGCAAGGAGAATGTGTATGAAAAATAAATTGAAAAATTCGGGGGGGGGTACTCCTCCTAACAGATAAAAATATTTTAGGTATGCTATGCCCTGTTGCAACTGATCATTTGGTATGGAGGGCGGCATGACGAAGATATTGTTTACAAGTGTCGGACGGCGTGTGGAACTGATCCAGGCTTTTCGCAAATCTGCCGATGAATTGCAAATTGAATTGGTGATTATCGGGGCGGACATTACGGCTGATGCTCCTGCGTTGTATTTCTGCGATGAAACACAGATCGTTTGCAGAATTAAAGATAGTAACTATATTCCACAACTTCTTGCTATTTGCGAGAGTGAAAAAGTGGATTGCTTAATACCAACCATTGATACAGACCTTTTGTTGCTTGCGGAGAATAAGAAACGATTTGAAGCAGTTGGCACAAAGGTGCTGGTTTCTGCGGTGGATAAGGTACAACTGTGTAGAGATAAGAACTATACGGCGGACTACTTTGTTTCCCTTGGGTTGAAATCTCCTCTGCCTATGAACAACGTAGAAAAATATGAGGAAGCAATGGCGAAGGGTGAGGTATCTTTCCCTGCCTTCATTAAACCGAAGGATGGTAGCTCCAGCATAAATGCCTATAAGGTTGAAAACCTTGATGATTTGAAACTCTATGCGGAAAAGATTGAAGATTATATCATTCAGCCGTTCATTAGCGGAAGAGAATATACCATTGACATTTTCTGCGATTATGAGGGCAATCCCGTGTATATTACGCCAAGAGAAAGGCTTGCGGTTCGTTCCGGAGAGGTTCTAAAAACTAGAATCACGCAGGATGAAACAATGATTGCCGAAATGTCGAAGCTGATAGCAGATTACAAACCTTGCGGTCAGATCACGGTGCAGCTCATCCAGGATGAAAAGACGGGTGATAACTATTACATAGAGATCAATCCTCGTTTTGGTGGTGGTGCGCCATTGAGCATAAAAGCAGGTGCGGATAGTGCTAAAGCGGTACTCAAAATGCTGAATGGTGAGAAACTGACATATCAAGATAAAGCGGCGAGAGACGGTGCTGTTTACAGTAGATTTGACCAAAGTGTGAGGATTAAGTAATGAAGCACGCTTATCTTATTACAGCCAACGCCAATTGGAATATTATTCGAATGTGCCTACAGATGCTCGATCAAAACGGAACGGACTTCTTCTTGCTCATTGATCGTAAAATCAAATCTCCTTTGAAGGAATTGATGAATATAAAACTTTCTAAATCCCAACTGATTGAATTACCACGCATGGAGATAAATTGGGGGGGGTACAGTCAAATACAGGCAGAAATAAATCTATTGCGAACTGCTATTAAGGGGAACTATGATTATTATCACTTTCTGCAAGGCAGTGATTTACCGATCAAAAGCAAAGAAGAGATAAATTGTTTTTTTGAGAAGAATCGTGGAACGGAATTCATTCAATTTACTCCTAGTCAGTACGAATTTGCTAAATGGAAATGCTGTTATTATCATATTCTGGTTGAAAATCGTTTTTACAGAAATTGCAAATTAATGAGAGGCATCAACCATGTTGCAGTGGCGATTCAGCGGAAATTGAATTTGCAAAGAAAACAGCCGAAATTATTTCATGGTTCTGCATTATTTTCGATTACACATGACTGTGCAACATACATTCTGCAGGAAGAAGCTGTGATTAAAGGAACATTTTCAAGAACGTGTGCGGCTGATGAAGTATTTCTTCAAACAATGATTATGCAATCTCCGTTTGCAGATAAAATTTTTCATTTTGAATCTGCTGATGGACATGCTCGTTACATAGATTGGGAACACAGAAATGGTAATTCACCTAAAACTTTAACTGAAGATGATTTTCAGTTGTTAATGGAATTGCCGGAACAATATTGCTTTGCGAGAAAAATAACAGATTCCAATATCGGGCTTGCAGAAAAAATTGCAAACGAGCTAAAGGATAGAGAGGTATAAACAATGATTACAGTAACATCCATAACCGAAGTGAGTAATCATCTGCAAGGCTTGAAAGCCGTAATTTTCGATTTGGATGATACTTTATATAGCGAAAAAGAATATGTCAGAAGCGGCTACCGTGCTATTGCGGCGATCCTTCCACAAGTAGAACGAATGGAAGAAAAACTGTGGCAGGCATTTGAGCAAAAGAAATCTGCCATAGATGAGGTGTTAAGAGCAGAAGGATTATACACTGAAGAATTGAAGCAACAATGTCTCTCTGTGTATCGCTTCCATCAGCCGAATATTCATTTCTACAATGGAACAAAGGAACTTCTTATTCAACTTCGTTCCGACGGTTACAAGCTGGGAATTATCACAGATGGCAGACCCGAAGGACAGAGGGCAAAAATTAAAGCTCTTGGACTTGATGAACTTGTTGATTGCATCATTGTTACGGATGAACTTGGCGGTATTGAATTCAGAAAACCGTGCATTATGGCGTTTGAACAGATGCAGAGAACAATGGATGTACCATTTAAAAAAATGGTTTATGTAGGCGATAACACGAAGAAAGACTTCATGGCTCCGGAAAAACTGGGAATGAGAAGTCTATGGTTTAATAATGATAATGGTATCTATTGCGAATAAGAAAATAGATATATCCCAATATTGAGGTATTATGGTGTACCTCCGTTGAGTGAGAAAGGGTAATGAAAATGAATGTTCTGTTCTTAACTTTATTGAGTTTTGATTCGCTTCAAGAGCGATCAATATACACCGATCTGCTTCGGGAGTTCGTGAAGAACGGACATTATGTTTATGCGATCTCTCCGACAGAAAAAAGACACAACCGAGAAACACATTTGATTAAAGAGGATAATGCAACAATTCTTCGCCTTCAAATCGGCAACACACAGAAGACTAATATCATCGAGAAAGGCGTTTCGACGGTGATGATAGAGCCGACTTTTAAGAAAGCAATAAAAAAGTATTTTTCAAATGTGAGATTTGATTTGGTTTTATACTCTACTCCCCCAATTACACTTGTGTCAGCGATTGAGTACGTGAAAAAAAGGGATGGTGCAAAAACATACTTGTTGCTGAAAGACATTTTTCCTCAAAATGCGGTCGATATGTGTATGCTGAGCAAGACTGGTATAAAAGGATTGTTATACAAACATTTTAGAAAGCAAGAAAAAAAGTTGTATTCAATTTCAGATCGCATTGGCTGTATGAGCCAAGCGAATGTTGATTATGTAATAAACCATAATTCGGAAGTTGATCCTAAAATTGTGGAGATTTGTCCGAATTGTGTTGAGCCGCTTGATATGAGTGCTATGACGGAAATTAGAAATGGGATGCGTCAGAAATATGGATTGCCGCTTGACAAAAAAATATATGTATATGGAGGTAATCTTGGAAAGCCGCAAGGAATTTCTTTCGTCATTGATTGCTTGAGGAGTCAGATGAACAATACTGATGCCTACTTCCTAATCGTGGGTGATGGTACGGAGTTTAACAAGTTGGAAGGCTTTATCAATGATGAGAAGCCTAAAAATATGAAACTCATGAAGAGATTGCCCAAAGAAGATTATGATCGTATGGTAGCTGCGTGTGATATTGGATTGATTTTTCTGGATCACCGATTTACGATTCCAAATTTCCCAAGCAGACTGCTTTCCTATATGCAGGCAAAGCTGCCTGTCTTGTGTGTAACGGATTCAAGTACCGATATAGGAAAGGTTGTTGTTGAAAATAATTTCGGATGGTACTGTAGGAGCGATGATATTGATGCGTTTAATAGAGCAATCATTGATTCTAGTGAATCGAATCTCGATGAAATGGGTTGTCAATCATGGAGTTGTCTAAATAACCTGTATAGTGTTTCAAGGGGTTATAAAATAATCGAAAGTGTTTGGGAGAAATGAAATGAAAATATTGATGATAATGGCTGGCTTCTTTCCAGGGAAAAAATATGGAGGTCCTCCAGTCAGCGTAGATAATTTTTGCACTTTAATGAGTGATTGTGAGTGTTATATTGTAACCACAAACCATGATCTTGGAGAAAATTCAACTTACAAAAATATTCATAGCGGGTGGAACGATAGAGGAAATTGTAAAGTTTGTTATCTGTCAGATTCGGAATACCAAAAAGAATCTTTTGATAGGATTATATCGGAAGTTCAACCGGACTTCATGTATTTGCAGGGGTTGTTTCAGCAGTGTATCATTCCGTGCTTGGCATTAGCAAAAAAACACCGAATCAGAGTTTTACTTGCTCCACGGGGGGAGTTGTGCGCTGGTGCATTTAGAAAGAAATATAAAAAAGTTCCGTATATTTTTTGTCTGAGAATATTGGGTTTAGTGGATAACATTGTGTTTCAGTCAACGAGTGATGAAGAGACAGAATCTATTCAAAAGTGGTTAAATGTGCCGAGCGATAGGATATTCCAAATATCTAATGTACCTTCAATACCCAAGTGTTCTTATCCGGCAACGAACAAAGAAACAGGTCGTGCAAGATTTGTTTTTCTATCAAGGATTGTAGAAAAAAAGAATCTACTTGTTGCCTTATCAGCACTTAAGAATGTAAGTGGTGACGTTGTATTTGATATTTATGGTCCGATAGAGGATGAAAAATACTGGGCGAGTTGTCAGCGGATAATAGCAGAAATGCCAATAAACATTAAAGTAAAATACTGCGGATTAGTAGAACACGATAATGTACACGAGGTATTTAGCCAATATGATGCCTTTGTGTTCCCAACACACAGTGAAAACTTTGGTCATGTAATAGCCGAAGCACTTTCGGTGGGGACATATGCGATCATCAGTGACCAGACTCCATTTACGGATGTTGAAAATTATGCTTGCGGAAAAGCTATATCGTTGGAACGGCTTGGTGACTTTTCTGTTGCAATGCAAGCTGTGATAGATTGGGATCAGAGACAAGGTTGTTCACAAAGAGAAAATGCAAAGCAATATATGCAGAACAAATTGAATTTGCAGCAGTTAAAGGGGCAGTACAGCAATATTTTTAACTGAGTAGGAGTAAGCAATGGAAAGTATAAAATATATTGTTTCATATGATGTGCAAAGCAATCATGAAGAAAATAGAGTGAATGTTTTAGCATCATCAAACAAAATAGACTATATAGTTACCGTGTTAAATGATCTTGGGTATAAAGTTGATTTGATATCAACAAGCCAAACATTAAACAAAAAATGTTACCTAGGCAAAGAGATACAAATAGGTGAAAATATATTGCATTTATTTCCTACAACATGGAGAGGTGGGTTGTTGTTCAAGTGCCTTAATGCGGTAATAATGCGATTGAACATATGGTGGTATCTGAGGAATAATGTTTCTTATGGTGAAAAAGTCATCATTTATCACTCTGCAGGAAACATGTGGATTATGAAATACCTAAAGAAACGCAAAAAGGCATATGTGATCGAAGAAGTTGAAGAAATTTACGGTGAAATATTTCAAAACAAAAAACTGGCAGAAAAGGAAAAAAGAAGCCTACAGATTGCTGATGCGTATATTTATCCAACAATGTTGTTGGATCGGATTGTAAATAGTGGCAAAAAACCGAGTTTAGTTGTTCATGGAGCTTATGTCAATACAGAATATAATCGACAAGCACAAGAGGGACGAGTAACTGAAAATGATGAAGCTATTTTTGAGAATGGTAAATATCATATTGGTTATACCGGTATACTCGACCCCCAGAAAGGTTGTCTGTCGATTATAAAGGCAGCTGAGTATTTGAGCAAAGACTATCACGTGCATATTTTGGGGTTCGGCTCTGAAAATGATGTTAACCTTTTGAACGATTGTATCATAGAAACAAGTAAAAAGACAAAGTGTACTATTACTTTCGATGGAATACGGAGAGGAGCTGCGTATGAACATTATTTGAGCAAGCTAGACATCGGGATATGTCCCGTTGATTCACAAAAAGATTTCATATTAACGCAATTTCCGTCAAAAGTGATTTCTTATATGGTGAATGGACTTCCGGTGCTTTGTTCGGATATTGAGACTGTCAAGACATCAGATGTGGCTGAGGCTGTTAGATTTTATTCTGGAGATAATCCGCAAGATATTGCTAAAGCCATTGTTGATGCAAGAACCCAAATGGAGCATGTAGATGCTTACAAGATTATAGAAGACTGCCATGATAAATTTGTAAAAGAAATCGGAGTGTTACTCCAAGGAGGAAATCAATAATATGAAAATGGAAAATATTTTGATAATAGGTGCTCACTACGATGATGCAGAGTTAGGAGCTGGTGCTACTGCAGCTAAATTTGCAGCAGAGGGAAAAAATGTTTACAAACTGACTTTGACGGATAACAAAACCGATTTTGTTCAGATGGGTATTCATGTAGATACAGAATCAAGTAAGATCAGTAGTGCGAATGCCTGTGAAATTTTGGGTATTAACGAAATTACTGAGTTTCAGACTGAACCTTGTAATGAACTGGCATATTCCAAAGAAGTTATGCAACGAATTGAAGAAGTAATTTATAAATACAAGATAGACACGGTATTTATGCATTTCCGATATGATATGAATCAGGATCATATTGCAGCAGCACAATTGTGTTTAACCGCATCAAGACATTGCAGGAATGTTTTGGCTTATCAGAGCAATAATTATATCTGTGAACAGGTGTATAATCCTGTGTATTTCGTTGACATAAGCGACTACTATAGGTTAAAAATCAAAGCATTAGAAGCATATGGTAAGGAACACAACCGTTTTGACAGATTGTTCCAAACAAAGCTAGAAATGAACCATGTTTGGGGAGCACAAAACAAGGTTGAATATGCAGAGGGATTTCACATTATTAAAATGATGGAGTAAAAACGTGATGAATGGATTAGTTTACGAAGAAAACAAAAATATAGATAGCTTCGATAAGTTTTGTTTTTGGGCAATTCTAATTGACATTTTCTTTTTACCCTATCTTTCGATAATATCGACGAGTTATTCGATTCCTCTAATCGTTTTTTGGTTTTTTCTGCGTGGGAGACGAACTCATGATATTAAAGAATATAAGTATTTTCCGTTAGTAGTTATTTTGATGCTGATGGCAGTTGTAATGTGTTTGGTATATACGGGAGAAACATTATACGAAACAACATTTATGACCTCGATAAAAAGATTTGTCCAATATTTGACCTCATTTTGGTATTTTTTCTTTTTTGCATATTACATCAGGCGATATAAACCGGACTTAAGCAAAATTGTATTTTGGGCAATTATCTATATTGCGGCATTAGCACTCCTATACTTTCTGTTCAAAGATAATTATGCAACGATTAAGGCAGCTTTGCACCCTGCTGATAATCATACAAGAAGATGGCTTTCAGGAGCACTATACGAATATAGATACAATTTTTTGTGGTCAGATCCCAATAATATTGCCTATGCCACGATTGCTATGACAATATTTTATTTTGCAGAGGATAAACAAGGAAAAACTCAGAATAAGGCAATTCTTCTGATTTTACTGGCATTTGTTTTGTTTTGCACCATGAGTATTGGTGGAATAGCAGTCGGAGTGTTGTCGATTTCCCTTTTTGTTATAGCTTCTGCATTAGAAAATCATACTCTTACGATTAAAGCAAAAACATTGCTAAGTTTACCTATAGTTTTGCTTATAGGTGTTATTGTAGCCTTTGTTTTTTGGGATAAAATAGTAAGCTTCTTCTCTTCTGATGTTATAGAAAGTTTGCTTCGACGCATTTCCTTTTATGACGATGCATCTGATATAACAGGGGGAAGATTTAACGATTTGGAAAGAGCGATTAACTTGTTGAATCCTTTGTTCATTTTTATTGGCTCTGGAAAAGAAGGTTTTTCTGCAGAGAACGGACATATTTATCTAATTGCGATGTATGGCTTACCAGTCTATATATATTTTATGTATGTTATTTTTGGCAGAAAACAAATGAGAATGAAAAGGTTTATTATTTTTCTGCCTTTGTTCGTTGGATTTACAATGAACATTGCTATAATTGAGCAAAAGTATTTATTGATAGCCTTGTTGTTTGCGGCATATTTTTCAGCTCAGCGTTCTTGCAATGAACATGACAGAATTACATCAAATCGGAGAGCATGAGAATGGCACTGAGTGAAAAGAAAAACTTCTATGTAAATACAGTTATTTATTTTATAGGAACTGCATTATCAAAGGTTTTGATGCTTGTTGTTCTTCCTATTATTACAAGATTTGTTACAACAGAACAGTATGGTACATATGACCTGATTATAACGGTATCATCGTTATTTGTTCCGTTGTTTACGTTTCAAATGATTGAGACGGCGTACCGGTTTATATATGATGCAAAAGGAACGGAATTGAAAACGATAATTACTAATGTAGCTGCATCTGTAGTTACAACATCAGTGTTTTTCCTTCTCGTTACGTTTGCCGTAGGACAAATTTGGTTCTCGTTAGACAACATAACCTATATCGCATTATATTATGTTGGAACCGTTATATTAAACTTTTATCAAAGAATTGCTCGAAGTTTGAGCATGAACAAGGAATACGCTATTTCAGGCTTTATAAGTACGGTTACACTCTTAGCTTTCCAATTACTTATTGTTACGTGTACGATGATGCGAGTAGATGGGTTAATATATTCATATTTCGCTTCATGTGTAATAAGTTCAATTTATTTGGAATTAAAGGTCAAGGCAACAAGATATATCGAGCCTACATCAATTAAGCTATCCAAAATCAAGGAATATCTAAGATTTTCTATGCCATTAGTGCCGAATAGCTTGCTGTGGTGGGGAACATCTGCCGTCAATAGATTGATAACCATTGCTTTTTTAGGTGCTTCAGCAAATGGAATATTTTCTATGAGCAACAAGTTTTCATCTATTGTCACTATGGTATCATCTGTAATTGTTATGTCATGGCAGGAAACATGTATAAGGGAAGAAAAGAATCCTGAACGAGAAAAGCTTTTTGGAGATATATACAAATTCTTCATAGAAATAATTTTGGTTGGAACGGCTGGTGCAATTCTGGTTCAGAAGTATTATTTTATAAGATTTGTCGATCCTTCCTACGTTGAAGTAGTCAATTATGTACCCATTGTCATGCTGAGCACGGTGTTCTCCTCTTTTAGTTCTTTCTGGGGAGCGGGGTACTTGGCTTTCAAGAAGACTAAGGATTCTTTCAAGACTACGCTTTTAGGAGCAATTATAAATATTGCCCTTTGTTTTATAGGAGCCAAAGTTTTCGGATTATATGGAGTTGCCATGAGTTCAGTTATAGGTTACTTGATTATGTGGGTTGTTAGAGTGGTGACAATGAAGAAGTATTTTACAATGTCTGTAAAGCATAGCACATGGATAATAACTGCTTGTGTTTTATTGCTTTCCTGTTGTATATACTACTTCTGCAACGAAATTGTTTGTTTAGTATTATCCATTATTATGCTTGGAACATTTGGCTTTTATGTTTTGAAAAAAACTAAGAAGGACATGAAAGAAGGTTTTGGTAAATGAAAGCACTACATTATTTTAATAAAGTAATACGTGCTGTTGGATATACAACGGCTACCTCTTTTTGCAAAAAGAATAAACAGTTATGGGTTTTTGGAGCTTGGAAAGGAACAGCATATAACGATAATGCCAAATATTTGTTTGAACACGTTACAAAAAACGAGCCAGATATTGAAGCAATTTGGATCACAAAAAACGAAGAGGTTTACAATTATCTTAAAAGTATTGGTCAAAAAGTGGAATTATGGCCTAGTAAAAAAGCCAAATACTTTGTTAGACATGCTGGTGTAATCTTTCAGACCGAGGGAAATCGTGACACAGGAGAATATAGAGTAGGCAGAACAAACATTATACAACTGTGGCATGGCATTGCTATTAAGCGGTTAGATTGGTACAAGAACTATTCTTGGCTAAAAAAGAATCTGGTTAGATTGTATGCAGATGACCACACAAAAAGTATTTGGTGTTCACCTTCAGACTTTTACTCTAGAATCAACCATGAAATGATGAATATTCCGTTGGAACAGTTTTTAATGACAGGCTGTCCTAGAAATGATTCATTTGTTACTAAACCAGTGAATACTGATTTTGCTAAAGAAATTTATAATGGAAAAAATGTACCTGTTATTTACTTGCCAACACACCGAAATTTCGGCAAGGACTTCGATGCAAATTTTACCTTAAAGGGATTGGCAGAACTTGAAAAATCCTTCAGCAATTATAATATTATGCTCTACTATAAGCCCCATCCAAATGAAGCTAAAATGGTCGCAGCCGCAATGAGAGAACAAGGTATTTCGTTTCAAAATATAAAAATGCTCGTTGGAAGTCAGTATGATGATTTGTATAGTTACTTACATTTGTTCAAGTGTCTTATTACTGATTATTCCAGTGTGGCATATGACTATCTGTGCACAGGGAATCCAATAGTGTATTTTAATTATGATTTACAGCAGTATATCGATTCGGATGCTGGGATAGTGGATGTGTATTTTAACCATCAGTCTGGTCCGTTTTGTAAAACATGGGATGAAGTCGCAAAGAAAACCACAGAATTGTTATTTACCGAGGATATATGGAAAGATCAACGCGAGATTTGTAGAAAAATTGTGAATCCCTATAATGACGGGCGAAATTGTGAAAGAGTTGTTGAAACTATAAAAAATATGCTCTAACGGTTAGTTGCCAATGATATTTTTATTTGATTATGCTAAAGTGAAGCGAAAGGAATATTCAAACTATGAACATAGCAATTTTACTCGCAGGAGGCGTTGGAAGACGATTAGGTGCTGACAAACCTAAGCAGTTTGTCGAACTCCTTGGTAAGCCAATGATCCTGTACGCAATGGAGATTTACGAAAAGTCTCCGTCAATTGATGCTCTCGAAGTTGTTTGTGTACGCGAGTACATGGATTACATTTGGCAGCTGGCAAAAGAAAACAACATCACCAAATTGAAATGGGTTTGTGAGGGTGGTGCTTCCTGTCAGGAATCCACACGAAATGGTATCTTCAATCTGGAGGGGGTTTGCAAACCGGATGATATGTTGTCTGTTAACATGAGTTCCAGTCTTTTTGTGAGTGAAGAGATTCTGGTCGATTCTTTCAGAGTAGCGAAGGAATATGGCAGCGCATTTGCTTGTCTGCAGTGTGTGTACAATAACGCAGAGACCGAAGACGGTATTTCTTCCACGAAGATTAACTTCAAAGAGAAGAACCGGACGATCAATATGCCTTGGACTGCTTCCTTTGGTAAGCTCGATGCGATGTATCACAAGGCATATGAAGAAGGCATTGAGACCGGCGAAACCGCCTATATGCCCACGCTGTTCTTGGCTCTTGGTGAGCCGATTTACTTCTCTATGGATGATGGATTAAACAAGATCCACATTCAGAGACCCGCTGATATTGAAATCGCAGAAGCAATTCTTGAATACAGACAGAACCATAAGAAAGATTGAGGAGGATACATAAAATGTTTTATTTGATGGGTGTTGATGAGGGTACTACTGGCTGTAAGGCTATTTTGTTTGACCAGGAGGGGCATCAGATCGCCGCTACCGGTAGAGAGTATCCTTCTTATTATCCGCATCCCGGCTGGGTTGAGCAGGATATTGATGAAATTAAGGGCTCAGTTTATGCGTGTATCCGTGAGACTATTGTGAAGTCCAAGGTTGATCCAGCTGACATCGTTGGTATCAGCCATTCCAACCAAGGCATCACCATGGTGTTGCTGGACGAAAATGAGAAGCCTGTTTTCGATCACACGATTGGCTGGCAGGATCTTCGTTATATCGAAATGCTTCCCGAACTGAAGGCAGAAGTTGATCTTGATGAATACTGGAAGATTTCTGGTATGCAGTATGGTACTTATAACATTCCTGTACTTCGCTGGCTCCAGAAGAATGAGCCTGAGAAGTGGGCGAAGGTAAAGCGTATCTGCTCTCATCAGGACTACTTCCTCCGTCAGTATGGTGCGGATGGATACTATATTGATGAGGGTTGCGTGAACTTCCTTTCTATGGCTCGTATGAGTGATAACGAGTGGGATGAGCGTCTCATGAAGCTCTTCAATGTAACCGTTGATATGCTGCCGACTGTATGTCACACTCCCGGAACTGTGGTGGGTCAGGTTACTGAAGAAGTTTCTAAGGCGACTGGTCTTCCCACAACTTGTAAGGTTTGCTTGGGCAACCTTGACACCAACTGCTGTGCTATTGGTGGTGGTGCTGCGGAAGTTGGAACGCAGTTGCTCATTATGGGTACTGCCGGTGTGTCGATCTTTGTCACTGATAAGGACAAGCTGGATCCTAAGGGACGTATTACCGTTCGGACTAATCCCGGCTTTGGCAACTACCAGAACTACATTATGACTAACACGGGTGCATCTGCTTTCCGTTGGTTCCGGGATGCTCTGGCTTCCATGGAAGTCACAACTGCAAAGCTTATGGGCGTTGATCCTTATGATATCATTACCCAAACTGCATCCCACTCCAAGCCCGGTGCAAATGGCGTAACTTCTCTGACTTGTATTCAGGGTTCTCATACTAGAGTGAAGAACGAAAAAGCTCGCGGTGGTTTCTTTGGTATCACGCTCGGAACTACCAAGGCTGATATGGCAGAAGCGATTCTTGAAGGTATCTGCTTTGAAATGAAGGACATCATGGCGATGAACCAGGAACTGTCCGGAGAAGTCAAGCATGTTCGTCTGTGCGGTGGAGTATCGAAGAGTCCGATGTGGTGCCAGATGTTCGCTGATATTCTGAATCGTCCCGTCGAACTTACTGAAGTGGCAGAACTTGGTGCTTTGGGCGCTGCTATGTGTGCAGGTATTGGCGCTGGATTATTCAAGGATTGCATCGATGCGGTTGAGAAGTGCGTGAAGGTTACTAAGGTATATAAGCCTGATGCCAAGAAAGTTCAAGATTATGAGATTGCTTTCAAGACGTGGGAGCGTTGCTATAATGTGAGCAACGAACAAATTTATATTTGAGTGACCAAACCATGGAACAGTGCAGATGATATAATGCAAGATTAACACAATATAACATAAGAATAAAAGAATACATGATTGCGAGGTAAAAGTATGTCACTTTTTACAAATAAAACACTCTTGATCACCGGTGGTACCGGTTCTTTCGGCAATGCGGTTCTCAACCGTTTCCTTACCACCGACATTGGAGAAATCCGTATTTTCTCCCGTGACGAAAAGAAACAAGACGATATGCGCCATGAATATCAGGCAAAATACCCCGAATATGCGGAGAAAATCAAATTTTATATCGGAGATGTCCGTAACATCGATTCCATCCGTCCTGCAATGGTAGGAGTTGACTACATATTCCATGCGGCAGCGCTCAAGCAGGTTCCGTCCTGCGAGTTCTTCCCCATGGAAGCAGTCCGCACCAATGTCATCGGAACAGAGAATGTTCTGACCGCCGCTATCGATGCAGGTGTTAAGAATGTTGTTTGTCTTTCTACGGATAAGGCAGCATACCCTGTAAACGCTATGGGTACATCTAAAGCTATGATGGAAAAGGTCATTGTTGCCAAGTCCCGTACTGTTGACCCTGCAAAGACAAAGATTTGCTGTACTCGTTATGGTAATGTTATGTGTAGCCGTGGCTCGGTTATTCCGCTTTGGATTGATCAGATCCGTGCCGGTAAGCCGATCACCATTACCGATCCGTCTATGACAAGATTTATTATGTCTCTGGATGAAGCGGTTGATCTTGTGTTGTTTGCATTTGAACATGGCACAAGCGGAGATATTCTTGTTCAGAAAGCTCCTGCTTGCACCATCGAAACCCAGGCAAAGGCTGTTATTGATTTGTTCGATCCAGAACAGAAAACGGAAATCAAAATCATCGGTATCCGTCACGGTGAGAAAATGTACGAAACTCTGCTCACAAACGAAGAATGTGCAAACGCCATTGATATGGGCAATTTCTATCGTGTGCCTTGTGACAAGCGTGGTTTGAACTACGATAAGTATTTCAAGGATGGCGATACCGAGCGTAACACATTAACTGAGTTTAACTCTAACAATACGCAACTTTTGACGGTAGAAGAAACAAAAGCAAAAATTGCTTCTCTTTCCTATATCCAAGACGAGCTTGCCAAAGGGACAAAGTAATGATGAATATACTCGTGACCGGAGCAAAAGGCTTCGTTGGAAAAAATCTTTGTGAGAATCTGAAAAATATCCGAGACGGAAAGGATAGAACACATCCTAAGCTTTCTATCAAAGAGATATTTGAGTATGACCTTGACACCGATCCTGCGCTTCTTGACGAATACTGTGCAAAGGCAGATTTTGTCTTCAACCTTGCAGGTGTGAACCGCCCACAGAACACTAATGAGTTTATGCAGGGCAATTTCGGCTTTGCATCCACACTTCTTGATACTCTCAAAAAGCACGGAAACAAATGCCCTGTGATGATCTCATCCTCTATTCAAGCAACCTGTATCGGTCGCTATGACAGCGATTACGGCAGAAGCAAAAAAGCGGGAGAAGATTTGGTTTTCGCCTACGGTGAGAAAACCGGTGCAAAGGTTCTTGTTTACCGTTTCCCGAATCTGTTCGGCAAGTGGTGCAGACCAAATTACAATAGTGCCGTAGCTACCTTCTGCAATAACATAGCAAACGATTTGCCCATTACAGTCAACGATCCATCCGTTCAACTTGAACTGCTTTACATCGACGATCTGGTGGATGAAATGATTGCTGCACTTAAAGGCAAAGAGCATCACTGCACCTTTGATGGCATTGATACCGTTCTGTGTGATGACGGGAAATACTGTGCTGCTCCTATTACCCACAAGGTAACACTTGGCGAGATCGTGGAGCTACTTGAAAGCTTCAAAGCACAGACAAGCACTCTTGTGATACCGGAAATTCCATATAATAGTTTTGCAAAGAAGCTCTATAGCACCTACCTTTCCTATTTACCCAAAAACAAAGTGTCTTTCCCCTTGAAGATGAACGTGGATGCAAGAGGCAGCTTTACCGAGCTTCTGAAAACCGAGAAGTGCGGACAGTTCAGCGTAAACATCTCAAAGCCGGGCATCACCAAAGGACAGCATTGGCATAACACCAAGTGGGAGTTTTTTATTGTAGTAAGCGGCAAGGGACTGATTCAGATGCGTAAGATCGGCTCTGATGAGGTGCTGAACTTTGAGGTTTCGGGGGAGAAGATCGAAGCGGTTCATATGCTCCCCGGCTATACGCACAATATCATCAATCTGTCCGAAATAGACAATCTCGTGACGGTGATGTGGGCAAACGAGCAGTTTGATCCCAATAAACCCGATACGTTCTTTGAGGAGGTAGAGTAATGTTTGAAAATGTAAAATGGCAGGAAAACGGAAAATTAAAATTATTGATTATTGTCGGCACACGCCCCGAAATTATTCGTCTTGCGGCAGTCATTAACAAATGCCGTACCTATTTTGATACCATCCTCGCTCATACGGGTCAGAATTATGACTATAACCTTAACGGTGTATTTTTCAAGGACCTGAAACTTGCCGATCCCGAAGTATATTTGGATGCCGTTGGTTCCGACCTTGGAGAGACTTGCGGTAATATTATCGCAAAATCCTATAAGCTGATGGCAGAAATTAAACCCGATGCTGTGCTTGTCCTTGGGGATACCAACTCCTGCTTGTCTGTTATCGGTGCAAAGCGTTTGCATATTCCGATTTTCCATATGGAAGCAGGCAACAGATGTAAGGATGAGTGTCTGCCGGAAGAAACCAACAGAAGAATTGTTGACATCATTTCCGACGTCAATATGGCGTACTCGGAACACGCGAGAAGATACCTTGCTGATTGCGGTTTGCCAAAGGAACGCACTTATGTAACAGGCTCTCCGATGGCAGAGGTTCTGCATAACAATCTTGCCGAGATTGAAGCCAGCAATATTCACGCTCGTCTCGGACTTGAAAAGGGCAAGTATATTCTTCTCTCTGCACACCGAGAGGAAAACATCGACACCGAAAAGAATTTCAACAGTTTGTTCGGTGCTATTAACAAAATGGCAGAAAAGTATAATATGCCCATTCTGTATTCCTGCCATCCGAGAAGCAGAAACAGACTTGCATCAAGCGGATTTAAGCTTGATCCCCGTGTTATTCAGCACGAACCTCTTGGCTTCCACGATTACAACTGCTTGCAGATGAACGCTTTTGCAGTAGTTTCGGACAGCGGAACGCTCCCCGAAGAAAGCAGTTTCTTCACAAGCATCGGTCATCCGTTCCCGGCAATCTGCATCCGCACCTCTACCGAGCGCCCCGAAGCGCTGGATAAGGCGTGCTTTATACTTTCTGGAATTGATGAAAAAGGACTACTCCAATCGGTTGATACTGCTGTTGAAATGAACAAGAACGGTGATTACGGTATTCCTGTGCCGGATTATATTGAGAAAAATGTTTCTACCAAGGTGGTTAAGATTATTCAGTCTTACACTGGTGTGGTGGATAAGATGGTTTGGAGAAAATTCTAAGGTGGTGATAGAGTGAAAATTGCAGTAGCAGGAACCGGCTATGTCGGTTTATCAATAGCCACATTGTTGGCACAACATCATAAAGTCATGGCGGTTGACATTATCCCCGAAAAGGTGGAAATGATCAACAACCGCAAATCTCCGATCCAGGATGACTATATCGAAAAATATCTCGCAGAAAAGAAACTGGATTTGACAGCAACTTTAGAAGCAAAAGCTGCATATGCGAATGCAGATTTTGTTGTGATTGCAGCTCCGACAAACTATGACAGCGTTAAGAATTTCTTTGATACCTCTGCCGTTGAAACGGTTATTGAAACCGTATTGTCCGTCAATCCTAATGCAATTATGGTCATAAAGTCCACCATTCCGGTTGGCTATACAGCATTCGTCAGAGAGAAATTTCATACAGACAACATTATGTTCAGTCCGGAATTTTTGAGAGAATCCAAGGCTTTATATGATAACCTTTATCCAAGCCGCATTATCGTGGGAACGGACATGGAAAACCCCCGTCTTGTGGAAGCGGCGCATACCTTTGCAGCTCTCCTGCAGGAAGGAGCAATCAAAGAGGATATTGATACTCTGTTCATGGGACATACAGAAGCAGAGGCAGTCAAGCTTTTTGCTAACACATACCTTGCCCTTCGTGTTTCCTATTTCAATGAGTTGGACACCTATGCTGAGTTGAAAGGCTTGAATACACAGCAGATTATTGAGGGTGTATGTCTTGATCCTCGTATCGGTAGCCATTATAACAATCCTTCCTTTGGGTACGGCGGTTATTGTTTGCCAAAAGATACAAAACAGCTTCTTGCCAATTATGCAGATGTTCCTCAAAATATGATGAGTGCTATCGTGGAAAGCAACAAAACCAGAAAAGATTTTATTGCAGACCAGGTGCTTAAAATGGCTGGATACTATGATTATTATAATCGTGGTGACTATAATGCCGATAGTGAAAAGTCTTGCGTAATTGGTGTGTACCGTTTGACGATGAAATCTAACTCAGATAACTTTCGCCAGAGCAGTATCCAGGGTGTGATGAAGCGTATCAAGGCAAAAGGCGCCACAGTAGTGGTCTATGAGCCTACGTTGGAGAATGGTAGTACATTCTTTGGAAGCAAAGTAATAAATGATTTAGACGAGTTCAAAGAGATTTCACAAGCTATCATAGCAAATCGTTATGATAGCTGCTTGGATGATGTAATAGAAAAAGTTTATACAAGAGATTTGTTTAGACGAGATTAAGGAGTAATGATTGCTATGTGTAAGGATACAAATTACTTGCTTTTTTCAATGTTACGCTCCCTGTTTTGTAACAAGGAACTAGATGATATAGAAAAAGCGCTTGTTACAGAGGAAACGATTGAGCAAGTAATAAAATTAGCTTCCAAACATGACATAGCACATCTTATTGCACTTAGTATTCTAAATAATGGCTTGTCAAATGAAAGTAAATCTAAGTTGCAGGAATATGCTTTACGTGCGTTTCATCGCTATGCAGTTCAGAACAATGAATTTGTTCAAATATGTGAAGTGCTTGAAAAGGAACAAATTCCGTTCATTCCGCTGAAAGGATCGGTGTTGAGAAATCATTACCCAGAGCCTTGGTGGAGAACTAGTTGTGACATTGATGTTTTGGTGGAAGAACACAATTTACAAAAAGCAATTTCCTGTTTGATCGAGAACTTGGAGTATACAGAACAAAAACATAACTCACACGATGTAACCCTTTCTTCAAAAAGTAGAATTTGTTTAGAATTACATTTTTACCTAGGAGAGGAAGGGCGAGCTAATTTTGCGGTTGACACATTAAAAGATGTTTGGAATTATTCCCAGCCTAAAGATGGTTGTAAGTTTTGCTTAGAAATGAGTGATGATATGTTTTATTATTATCACATAGCACATATGGCAGAACATTTTGAAACTGGAGGGTGTGGAATAAGACCGTTTGTTGATTTGTGGATTTTGGATAATATGGAATCTGTGGATGTCGGGAAACGTGATAGGCTGCTAAAAGAGGGAAACTTGCTAAAATTTGCGAATAAGGTGCGAAAATTAAGTAGGGTCTGGTTTGGCGGCGATTGCCACGATGATGTAACCTTAAAATTAGAGAATTATATTGTAAGTGGCGGTGTATATGGAAGCATCGAAAACAATGTTAAGGTGCAGCAAATAAAACAAGGCAGTAAATTTCGTTTTGTTATGTCAAAAATTTTTCTTCCTACAAGATATATAGAACAAATTTATCCATTAGTTAAGAAAAGAAAATGGCTCATACCGTTTATGCAGATCCGCAGATGGATAACTATAGCAGTTAGAGGCATTTCACCTAGGACAAAAAACGAATTAAAAAGCAATCGTGAAGTTTCTTCAACGCAAGCGGAGCAGATGCGGATTTTTTTGGATGAAGTTGGTTTGTAACTTTTTTTGCAATATTCATAGAACGTACAATTATTTTCGATTTGTGTGGTATAATAGTAGATACAAAGACTTATAGACCAATTTCTCTGAGCATCAAGGAAATCGAAAGGCGAACACAGTATGGCAAACTATCCAACCTCAAAAGAAATAAAACTTTGGACAGCTTCTGCGATTGACGTATTCCAATCCGTCATGCCGCCGATCAATATGCCGTATCCCTGTGTTTATATTGCCACGGCGCAAACTTTTCCGAAGATGAGAGCAGAGCTGGTGGAGCAAACGGGATGTACGCATACCGAAGCCAATATGGACGAAGCTGCCATTATGGAATACATACACGGAGATAAGGGATATGCGATCTTAATTCGTCAGAACCTTCTCCCGGATAACAACGAAGATCATTTCTGCGAAATGCTTTGGCATGAATTGGGACATTTCTATGCTATCAATTCCGAAAGCACACCGTTTTATCATTATGGCGATCCCGGTGTTGTGGACAGCAGCCGTATTATGGAGTTTACGGAAGCGGGTCCCGTTCTCGGCATGAGTGATGAACGTCTGAAGCAAGAGGGGTATTGGTTTTGGCAGGAATTTATTGCAGAATCAATTTCCAAGCACGTCAGCTATAAGAACAGATCCACCAGAGATAGCTACCGACCGGAGCTGATTGACTGGAAGCCAATGTTCTATAGTGGTATCGTGGATAAGCTGCAGTATTTGCTCAACAGCACACTGTATCAGTATCAGCACACCATTGATGAATACGGACTTGCACATTATTTTGCCAATCTGCTGATGGACGATTTCATCAAACTGTATGTGCAGGCGGCAGCCGATGGAAAGCTGAAAATTTATGACGAGGATATTGGTGGCGTTGTATATCCGGACGAGCCGATAGAACCAACCTGTATTTCGGATATTAAATCTACGGAATTACAGAAGCCTTTCTGGAAGATGAAGCAGATATTAGAACAACAACTTACAAAAGAACAATTCTGGCTGATTGACGAAGAATTTTTACTGGCTGTTGGCTCCTGCATCGGAGAGATGATGTTCCGCAAGATCGTAGAGCGAAGCCGAGGATTTTGACCAATAGATAAGGCAGGGGTTACTCTGCCTTAATATCAGCCACATGGAATTGAATTGAAACGAAAATATATTGGAGAGATAGAATGGCAAGACCGAAAAAGAAGCCGGAATACAATTCCGCAGAGATCGCAAAGCAGATTGTAGAAGCCGTGACGGATGCGTACCTCAACCCGACAGAGGACAGTGCAGACGAGCAAGGGCATACCTATCTCAATCTGCTTGCCGAAGAATTTTCCATGACCCCTATTAAAGTTCGCAAGCTGCTTATTACTTCGGGAGCATATGAAACGCCTACCAGCATTGCCGTAAACAAGTTGTATAAGGACGGGAAAACTGTCAAGGAGATACAGCAGATTATGGGACTCAGTTCCGCATCGGTCAACGGTTATCTTCCCTATAATAAGACTGTATATAAGATGGAGGAAGCCACACTGACCGCCGAGCGACTTCGCAAATTTCGTCAGCGCAAAGCCGCTACAGAGAAGTTGTGTGCCGATATGAAACTTAAAAATGCAGATGAAGTCAGCGAAATGCTGTGGGAAACGCTTCTTCTGTTTGAGGGGTATCCGTTTGTAACAGCAAAGGGACTTAGGTATTATTACACAATTAAAGGCAATGAGGTGTTTTTCACAAGAAAAGAAAAATCAGTTACAAGAGCAACGGTGAATATGGCATTCCAAACGGCGTTGAAATTACAGAAAGATGGTATTCAGATAACCGGACCGAAAATGCTGGGATGTTTTGGCGCAAGCTATTTGTACCCGATTTACAAAAGAATCGGAGTGATAAGCATAAGTGACGGAGAACAAAAGAAATAAATGCAGAGATCAAAAAAATGGCACAGGATGGGGTCGGGCAAAATTGTCCGGCTCTATTTTTTTAGCATTTATGTTTTATCCGTTATGGTTATTACCCACGCTCCCCTTTCGGTGCAGATGCCCACCGGCACACTTTACGCATAAGGTTAGCCGACTCTAATTGATGTGCTACATACAAACTTTCGTGCTTATTCAAATTTTTTCGACAAAAGTTGATGTATTACATCATAATGTGAGTTCCCACAATATAACAAAATGAGAGGTAATCAAGTATAATATATGTGTAAAGAAATCGGAAAAGATGGGAGGGTTATTCGGGTGCTTACGCAAGAAGAATTGGATAGCGGTACGCTTGATACAAAGCTGATTGGCGAGAGAATAAAGGCGGCGAGAAAGCTCCGTGGCATTACACAAGAGCAGCTTGCAGAAGCAGCGAATTGTACTCATACCCATATCTGTAATATCGAGAACGGGAAAATTGGCATTTCCCTTGAATTGTTGTTTCGTATCAGTGTGGTTCTGCAAAAGAGCATGGATTACTTTGTTATGGATAATATCCACGCAAATCCACAGACCAAGATCGATGACAGCATTGCACCGAAACTCAGCCAATGCGATGCCCATATGCTGACGGTCATTGACGGGCTTCTGGACAATTTGCTTACATACCAAGACAGAAAAGAAAAACAGATAAAAAAGGAATTGCAGGAACTGAAATAAGGTGTTCTTTCATTGGAGTAATAAATGCAGGGTTGTCGGGAACTCCTGGCAATCCTGTGTTTTCATATAAATATTATAACGAGGAGGATTAGCTGTAATGGCTCATTTAATGAATCAGCAACGAACCGTTGCAAATCTGACCCGCCCCGTAACAGAAATGGATAACGATATATCCAGCGGTGATGGGAAAGAAACAAGGATGGCGTTCTCGTATGAATTTGAATGCTGTCTGATAGAACTTGCCGATGAGGTATATGGACTTTCCAAACCGAAAGAGATTGCCCAAAAGGTACTCCGCAAAGCCTGCGAGTTTTACGATGCCGATTGGTGCGGTATCTTTGATGCGGATATGATGCTCAAACTATGGATGCCATTTTGGTGGTACAACCGGGTAACCGGCGGTATGACCAAGACGAGAACCGATATGGATCAATACGGTATATCCGGAGAGTTGCCCAGATGGAGAAATGCTATTGAGCAGAATACGCCAATCATTATTGAAAATGTGGAGACGTTAAAGGAAACATTGCCGGAGGAATATGATATTTTCATTCGCCAAGAGGTAAAGTCCATTCTTGCCGTTCCCTTTAACAAGCGAGAAAAGGGCGTTTTGCTTTTGCGGAATCCCAAGCGATATGCAGATAATCCAAATTTCCTTCGTATCATGGCAAATATCGTCATACAGGAGATTAACGAACAGAAACTTCTTGACCGTATGAAATCGGAAACGTGTGCCGATTGTATGAATAGTCCAAATGAGGTAATTATCAATCTGTTCGGAGGTCTTTCTGTTTGTGCCGAGCGTGGCAAGCTGACGGAAGCGGAGATCAAATCTCCCTTGTGCTGCAAAATCCTTGTCCTTTTGCTGATGAACCGTAAACGTGGCATGAGCGCAAGAGAGCTTTCGGAGCATTTATGGGCAGATCGGGAATACGATAACCCGACGAGAAATCTTCGGTCATTATTATTCAGACTCCGTGCGACACTTCGCATGATTACCGATGTGGATTTGATTGTAACCACAGCCACCGGCTATCGCATCAATCCCGATGTTATCATCAAAACGGATTTTGAGGAATTTGAGAAAATCTGCGAGAGCAGGAACAGCATTACCGATGCAACGGAGAAAATCAGGCTTTTGGAAAAGGCAGTAAAGTTGTATCAAGGAAAATTGTTCCCCACGGGCGAATGTGAGCATTGGATCATACCTCTCAGTTCCAAATGTCATATTCTGTACTTGCCTTTGGTAAACGAGCTGATGGAGCTGCTACATACCGAAAAGAAGTATGATAAATTGTATGAGTACGCTATGTTAGCGGTTAGTATAGACCCGGAAAGTCCCATTACAATTTATTGGCTGATCGTTGCGCTGCGTAAGCACGGTGCGGCAGATATGGCGAAAAGGCATCTGGAGTCTGCCAAGCTTCGGTTGCTTGAAGAAGAATATCGAGACTTGGAAGCACGGCTGATCTTGGAATAAAAGACCGCCATATAACCCCCTATATAACACAAACTCATATATTTTACAAAAAAATCCGTATATAACGGATCATATAACCTCTCATATAACCCCTGCGGAGTATAATTGGTTTTGTAATCATCAAAATCATATGCTCCGGCAGGGGTTTTCGTATTTTGAGGATAAGGAATATATTTATACGGAGGTCAGATTGTGAGCGAACCACAGCAGATGGAAGTACGAACCAAGGACAATCGCCTGTTCTGTCGGGCGAAACTGATTCACGGGGACATACTTCTCATTGTAAAATCAGCAGGCAAGGAAATTGAGGTGCCTTATACAGAAATTCCGAAATTGATTTCGTCGGCTCGGAATCAATTGAAACGAAGCAAAAGTTATTAGCCGCACCGGAGGAAACAACCGAAGCGTATGTTTCCCCGTGAAAAATATAAAACGGTCTGCCGAAACGAGCTTTACCGATAGACTGAGTAACGCCGGGGTGGATATGACAATCGCAGAGTAATTCTGCGTTGTTGTGTCTGCCCCGGTTTTTTATTTTACCGATAACATTCAAATTAAAAATATATCAATTCTCCGAGTTGCAATAGGAGCAAAGGATACGCATACGGCACAGACAACCATTTATGGTGCGTTTGTGTCCGAGCAAGTCCCATGCTTTGTTGCGCTCTCTTTTTGTGCTTCCGTGGGGTTTGCCCTGCGGGAGTTTTTTCGTTTGGTCATGCGTTTCTATGCTCCGATTGCGGTTTGGAAACCGAAAGGAGCAGAAATTATGACCTTAAAAGAATTACAGAAACGAATCGAAAGAACCGGTGGCAAAGATCTTCCCACAGCAGCATGGCTTCGTGCCGGGAACTCCCCTTTAGCGATTAGCCGTGAAATTGCAAAAAGCGGAAAGCTCTCTGTGTTTGTAAATGGCTTCGCACTTTATGAAACCGAGGATGGCAGTACCGTGTTCCGTGTGGACTATTGCGGCGGTTATACCTATTTCGGAGCAAATACGGAAGATACCCTGTCCGAAGAATTTTTCGCAGATACCGATTGGTGGGTTCGCCTTGTTATGGAGGGTGAGGACAGATTGACCCATAATCGAAAAATCTTTGTGGGAAACCATGAAAGTTTTTATGGATATGACGATGCCGTACTTTCATCCGTTTGCACGGAATCGGCACAAGATCATGTGTTACTCCAAGAGCTTTTAGACTTGGCATTTTCGATGATGACACAAAGACAACAAGAAATAATTCGCCTTCATTATATTGAAGGATTGGGTGTCGAGGAAATCGCAGGTATTTACGGTGTTACACACCAAGCCGTTTCCGCTACACTTTCTGATGTTAGAAAAAAATTGCAAAAAAATCGAAAAAATTTTATGTAACTACCTTGCAAAACGGCTCTCCACGATGGGTTAGGTGTAGGACGCAGTTCCTAACACTTACAAAATCGGAGGATATGGAGATGCCCGGTAAAGCACCCAAAGAAAGAGAAAACTATTTTATTCGCCTGGATAACGGCGAGGTATGCGAGGTTAACCGTGAGGTGTACCTGTGTTGGTATGCAGCAGAAAGACAAGACCGCTATCAGAGAGAACGTGATATGAAGCACGGTCTGGTCAGCTTGGAAGAAATGGCTGAGCGCAGATATGAAGATGGCAGAGGTTGCGTGTGCGATCTGCTTGCATCCCCGGAGGACAGCATCGAAGAACAGTACATTCAGAAATTACTGGTTGAGCGTTTATATGAATCGCTCGGAAAGCTGACCAAAGCCGAAAGACAGCTTATTCATGATCTGTTCTTCCGCAACATTGGCGTAAGAGAGTACGCAAGACAAATGGGAGTAACCCACCATTCGGTTCAAAAGCGTCGTGACCGCATTTTAGAAAAAATGCGAATTTTGATGAATTGGGACTGAT
>SVQW01000009.1 GCA_015065085.1 Oscillospiraceae bacterium
GTCAGTAAGGTCACTTGTAGACTACAAGTTTGATAGGTCGCAGATGTAAGAGCAGTAATGCTTTCAGTTGAGCGATACTAATAGACCGATGGCTTGAACTACAATCTCTTCTGAGAGTTTCAACTCATTCTTCTTTATTCGGTTTTCTGAGTACATCAGAACATGCACCTTTAGCTCAGTTGGTAGAGCAACTGACTCTTAATCAGTGGGTCCCGGGTTCGAATCCCTGAAGGTGCACCATGGTTATGGGCAGTAGCTCATAACAATAGTTAGTGTCTTTATTGTTGAGGGTCCACCCGTTCCCATTCCGAACACGGTAGTTAAGCTCAACTATGCCGAAAATACTTGGCTGGAAGCGGCCCGGGAAAATAGGTCGGCGCTAACACTCCTCCTTAGCTCAGTCGGTAGAGCACATGACTGTTAATCATGGGGTCGTTGGTTCAAGCCCAACAGGGGGAGCCAAAAAAAGCGAACAATTTAGATGCGATCTAAATTGTTCGCTTTTTTCATAAGTTTTAAAACAAAAGGGAAGATGCCAAGCGGTTTTGAACTAGACTTGAATTAGTGAATATAATAACACCCCTGCTACAGCAGTTAACTATTTTTTTGAGTAAATGTCTTTGGCGTTATTTATAAAATTCTTAACAAGAGGATTGTTTTTTGATGAGGGGTTATATGCAAGATAAATTTTTCGATGGGACTCTTTGCCTTTTGGAACAAAGAACAATATATTATCGTCTTCATGAAGTTTTTGTTGTACAGCCAAATTTGTAGTAACAACAGCACCGATACCTGCATGCATCAGGTTATAATGCATTTCGCTATGTTTTGCATTTACGATTTTGTAATGTGAGGTTTTATAATTACCAAGCAATCTTACCATTCGTTGTCTTATATCTGAATTGCGTGAGAAATCCAGAAACTCAATATCATTAAATATGGACATATCATCAATTTCGCGGTCAGTAGAATATGTGTTTGCAACAATTTCTTCTCTTGACAATGAAAGGTGTTGCAATTTCTCTGCACCTTGCATTTTTTTATGCATCGCAATGACCAATCGCTCTTCTAAAAGAGGCTCTGTAACACATCCGCCGTGTTGATTAGAATAGGTTATCAAAATATCAATTTCGTTTTTATCTATTTTTTCCCAAAGAACTTGTGAACTTCCTATATTTCCTATATCGAGTGTTACAGTTATTTGGGGATTTTTTTTATAGAATTCACTGCAGATTTCAGACATGATTAAATATGATGCATAGCTTGAACCACCGACTATTATTGAGCCGTGGTCCGTATCGGAAAGCGCTCGGATTCTTTTACGCATATTATTTTCACTTTCTGCTATTTCTTCAATACTATCAATATAAATTCTGCCTTCTGCTGTCAAGGAAAGAGGTATAGAAGAACGATCAAAAATATTGAAGCCTAACTCTTTTTCCAACCTTGAAATTGCAGCACTAAGCGAAGGCTGTGATATATAAAGAGCTTCGGCAGCCTTGGTAAAACTTTCTTTTTTATATACCTCATATGCATATTTAGCAACTGTTTCCATAATTTGACCTCTCATAACATTTATTCTATAACTTTATTAAGTTATATGTATTTGATTATATCCTAAAAGGATGATATAATCAATAGGCAAATTAGAAAAAAGGAGAAAAATGGCTATGAATAAGAATATAAACAGATTTATAAAAATATTTCCCTGGTATTCGGGTTTAACGGCAGACCTTTTGTTTTATATTGCTATAGATACACTGTTTCTAACAATAGTAAAGAACTTTTCTGCGGCACAAATAGTTTCTCTTACCTCATTTGCACAGCTTGCCTGTATAGCTCTTCAATTTCTGGTTCTTTTCATAATTAAGAGAATTGGAAATACCGCATCTACAAGAGTTGGTGCTATTTGTATGCTGATATCAGCTATTATTATTACCGTGGGAAAAAGTTACTACCTTGTATTGGTTGGCAGATTGTTTCATGATGTTTCTGTAATTTTCAAAACTGCTTCATTTGTAGCCCTTGAAAACAATCTTGATTTAGTTGGCAAACGAAGTGATTTTGTGCGTTTAAGAGCTTCAGCAAACACGATTTATGCAGTTTTAACTATGCTTATTTCTTTTGTTGCAAGTTATATGTTTAATCTCTATCATTATTTGCCGATGATAGGATGCATCACGGCTTGTGCAATAGGTGTTATACTTACATTTTTAATGAAAGACTGTTCGGATTATAATAAGATTACATACAAAAAAGAAAACAAAGAGAAGGTTAAAATACATTATAGTAAGTTTATAATAATGACAATTGTTGTTTATTCATTCTTTTATCCGATTGTCAATAATGGTCAGACAGATGGTAAATTGTTTATACAGCAACAGATTCTTTTAGATTTTAATGTTGATACCACAGCATTGATAATTGGTGCTATTGTTTGTGTTTCCCGTATTATACGTGTATTTTCCAATGTGATTTTTGCAAAATTATATTATAAATATCAAGGGAAATTAGGGATTGCGTTACCTGTTATGCTCAGCTGCTCAATAGCATTAATGTTATTCGGCTCGTTAATTCCGCAGATTATAGTTAAAATTATTGTAATGGGCATAGGATATACAATAATTCTCTTTGCGAGAGACCCTTTCAAATTATATATGCAGGACGTGGTATTTGAAAATACGCCAAAAGAACAGCATCAGACGTTACTCACTATGTTGGAATTTGGTGTAAAACTAACAACTGCAGGATTTGGATTGGGCTTTTCTGCTATTCTTATCAATTATCCTATGATTGTTGTTATGGCGCTGATGTTGGTAATATCAACAATTGATATAGTATTGAGTATAAAACTTTACAAAATGGTTTTAATTAAAAAAACAGATGTAAGGTATAGATAGAATTCAATGGCATCTAAACCATTCGGCTCTTCCATATTGGTGCAACAATTTTGCACCCTAGCACAAAAGTCCTTGATTTTCAAGGGCTTTTTGTGTTTTTAGGGGTAAAAAACAACCCTCTTTCACCATTTCGCCTTTTCTCCGATCTTGGGGATTTGAACACGCGAAATATATTGACTTTATAAAACTTTCGTGATATAATACGACAAAGAAAGGCGGTGTGCTTATGAATTTTGAAACGTATAATCCCGTTATGACGAACATAGATACGTGTATCAGACCGATGCAGAGTGTGAGCTTTCATTTTGATGGGAGCGAGGGGATGTCTGCTACGCGGTTGTTTTTGACCGGGGAAACAAACATTTCTCCTTTTTGGAAGACAGAGCCCGATTATCAGATGCTTTACCGTCGCATTGACGATTCCTTGAGGAGTGATATTGCGAGGAAGGATAGATTTTGCCTTGATCTTTCAGGAGGGCGTTGTCAATATCCCAAAATTGCGTTTAAAAAGCTTGTCGCTCCCTTTAGAACACCTATGTTCGTTCTGAACGATTGTACGGATACTTGGAGAATCGGAATTTCTGCCAAGGCGCGCGATTTGACAATTTACGGATACTTGCGTGTTTGTGTTGAGGTCAGATTCAAAAAAGACGGAGTTGATAAGCATTCAACGGTTGATTACCCCGACTGCACATTTAACCTTGACATTCCCGATGGAAGCTATGATTGGACCTCTTTTCATCGTGAGATCGTGATAGACACGAAAAACGTAGCAAATATTTGCTATTTTATTGAGGGAGAAGATTATGAGGGAGAGCTATACCTTGAAGCTCCCGAATTCGTTTCGGCCGCGGGACATAATCTTGTAGGGCAGTTTTTGCCTCACACGGAAGACCGACAGACAGTTAATTGGATGGGACAAAATCTTTCGCATATAGAATGGATAGGACTTCGGGTAGATATAAACGATAAGCTCGTGTTTGACGGAGAGATATTTGAGCGCTGTCACAGATTTTCGGAAGCGGAGCTGTCTATTCCCGAGGGTGTTGTTCGTGAGGGTGTAAATACGATAAAGTTTACTTGCACCTCGGATTACAGAGATGCGGCGGGATACGTTTTGCACGAATGGGGATTTATAGCCGAAAAGCCAACCGTATTCATATCCGCACCCGAATGTATCACGATACACGAACCGTTTTTTATCTGCATAGAGGGTAAAAAAGGAGATAAGATCGAGTTTGTGTCTGATACAGTGAAAATGATTAGTGATCCCGTTTTAATGCAGGACGGTTTGAATGCATTACGCTGTATATGTGATACTGCGTTGAACGATATACATATCGAATTAAACGGAGAAAATATTATAATAAAGCGTTGTGTTGAGAAGGATGACGACGGTGTTTTGACGGGAACGGGAGACATGGTGTATATTCCCGTTGAGGCGGAGAGTGTTTCCAATTATCTTAAATGGTATCTTTCCAACAATATAGGAAATTTGCTTACCATCCGTCCAACGTACCGTTGGAACGGCACGCGAACTATAAACTCCGAGGTTTATAGAAATGTCGCATCCCTTTTAGACTCAATGGGTATCCGTTATTCGCATATGCTTGATGGCAGAGAGCTCCCGGGCTGTAATGCAAATCCGCTGGTCGAGGAGATCGAAAGCGAGCACTTTCTTGGACGGCAGACTCACGAATTTGACGGGCAGTTTGTTTATTGGGGGGATCGCGACGTTACGGGTGATCTTTCCGGACAGATGTTTTACGATCTTTTCTTAAGAATGGATAGAAAATATTCGGATAGAATGCATCATCGCTATGTTCCCGAGAACGTTTTTTATACTCCTCAAAAGCAGTATATTTTCAGGTCTCCCGAATTGCCGACGGATATGCAGAGCGCGGCACAGAGATTTGTGAAAAGTCTTAGAGATACGAGAAAAGCGGTTACAAGGCATACGGGCCCGTCTACGCTTTTTAAATATTTCTACCAAGCCGGATACAAGTGGGTGGGAGCGGAGCTTATGTATTCACCTACCGAATTGACAGTGGCGGCACTGAGAGGTGCGAGCAGCGTGTACGGTGGAAAGACGGGAGCGCATCTTGCTGTTCAATGGTCAACGTCTCCTCATGATACCGAATATCGCTATCGCAGATACCGATTAGCACTATTTATAAGCTATATACAGGGAATAGACGAGATCAATACCGAAGAAGGTCTTTGGCGATTGGAGGAATATTATCATTTCCACCATCGTTTTTCAGATGCGTGTAAGAATCATACGCTTCAACAGCAGGATTTTTACAGATATATTTGCACTCACACGAGGAGAGGTAGTTTTTATACGCCGATAGCATTTTTAAGCGGACGATATGACGGCTGGAGATGCTTTGGACGCCGTTCGACTTGGGGATTGAACTCGTTTGGATTTTCGGACGCGGAAAAAGCTTGGGATCTTCTTACTTTCTTTTACCCAAAAAGTGTTCTGGACGGTATATACAAGCATAATTGTCCGGTTGAAGAGCTTGGATATTACAGCGGAACTCCGCACGGAAACGTAGATATCATACCGATAGAAGCGGAGAGCTTCTCAAAATACCGTTTGCTGATCGCCGCAGGATACAATAAAGCTCAAAAAGAGGATATGCAAAAGCTTCGTGATTTCGTTATGCAGGGTGGTACATTACTTATAGGCTGGCCGCAGCTTTCCGACACGGTTGAGCGCTCTACGATGCAAACAGGCGAATTTTCATACTATGACGGAAAGGAAAGACGGTTTTTCTCCGATACTTATCGATCGTTTCCCGTTAGCGTGTGTGAGGTTACCGAGTATGACGAAGTAATTCTTTATACGGATTCACACAAGCCGTTGGTGGTTAGGAAAATAATCGGTGAGGGCTGTGTTTATTTGGTGAACGCAAAGGAATATGCGGGTGTTCAGGCTGTTGATCTTGCATACCGTGACGTTCTTGAAAAATTAACAGCAAAGTGTATAGAGTCCGAAAGTATATACGCGAAAGGCAGCAGAAACGTACAGTTTACCGTATTTGAGCGCCGTGACGGAAGCAGAGACGTATATTTTATAGCTACCGATTGGCATAAGGAGTGCCCCGACGGAACGGGAACTCTTATGTTGGGAGACCATCAGTACGACATTCCCGTTTCGTGGGGACAGCTTGTGAAGATAACCGCATACGGCGACAGCGCGATCTATCCTCAAAATGACGGAGATGAGGTTATCTCCTTTGACGGCTCTATCGCGCGAGTTCAGGGAGCGGGCATTGCTACGTTTGTTGTACTAAAGGATGGATCCTGTAGAGAAATTACGGTTGATTTTTCAACAGGCTCCGTTCTAGAAATATGCTTGTAATATGTAGCCTTTGGTTATGCTACCGATAAAATTGCAGAACATATAGAAAATCATGGTTAAATAATATTAAAAAAGGTTCGAAATTGTTATTGAACAGTAACGATAATATTGTAACCATAGCACAGCAATACGGCTTTGGAAGTGCTTCATATTTTTCGAAAATATTTGCAAAAAGTGAAGGCATTTCGCCTTCGGAGTACAGAAAACTGTTAAATGTTAGTGAATAAATAAACGACTCTTTGTGCAATCAGAATTTTTGAAAACGATACGCTATAGTGCATTTGTATATATCGCATGTTTAAGCGTGTATTGTGCATCTAAACTATTCGGATCTTACAAATCTTATCATTTCGCTTTATTACGTATCTTAAGGTGGAATCTGTTATTTGATGGAAATATATGGAAATATATTGACAACAGTGTTTCGGCATGTTATAATGAATCGAAAATTTATTATGTAGGAAGATGAATGTGATAAAATGTTGAAATATATTCTTTACGGCGATGGAATCCACGACGATACAGATGCTATACAGGAAATGATTGACAGCGGTGTGTGCGAGGTATCCTTACCTGCACCGAATAAGCTTTATCTGATTTCAAGACCTCTTGTGATCCCTTCGAACTTTAAGTTAAAATTACCGCGATATGCTGAGATAAAGCTTGCAGACGGTTCTGATTGCTTTATGCTTCAAAACAGGACTGTAAATAAGCCGCAAGCAAGACTTAGGGAGTTTTTAGCATTTACACACAAAGCACTTTGGCGCTTTTATGATTCTTTTTCGCCCGATAAGGAAGATGTGTGTCACGATTTTGAAATCGAAGGAGGTATTTGGAATTTTAATAATATGAACCAAACACCAAATCCGATTTATACAAGAAAATTTGACGATAACGGTTATCTTGGACACGTTATGTTTTTTTATAACGTAAGAAACTTCAGGATTTCCAATTTGACTATCAAGGATCCTGCTAACTATGCTGTTATGGTTGATACGGGATCGTATTTTACAATAGAGAATATTGTTTTCGATTTTAACTTCGGGAATCCGATAGCCGGAAACATGGATGGCATACATCTTAACGGCAACTGTCATTACGGTATTATTAAAAATCTTCAAGGTGCGTGTTACGACGATCTTGTTGCTCTCAATGCGCATGAAGGCTCCGGCGGAGATATTACAAATATTGAAATTGACGGTCTGTTTGCCGAGAATTGTCATAGTGCCGTTCGTTTGCTGACGGTAAACCACAATATAGAGCACATCAGCATCTCAAACGTTTACGGGAGCTACTATCAATATTGTATTGGGTTTACTAAGTATTATCCCGGTGAAACGACCGGGCGATTTGATGCCATATCTCTTGATAATATACATGCATCAAAGTCGGCGCGTTTGCCGATTCAGGAAGCACATATGGGAAACAAGAACTATCATTTTCCTTTTATTTGGATTCAAAGCGGAACGGTAATCGGTAAATTGAGTATAGATCATGTTCACCGTCGTGAGCGTGTTAATCCGGTTGATACCATACATATTGAAAAAACTGCTGTTGTGGAATGCTTACACATCAGCGATCTAACACTGGAAAATTATACTGACAAATTTTGCGAAAAGCTTGTGAATTATGGATGCGTGAAAAGCATTTATACCGTTGGGATGTCTAAAAATGATATCAGCAATTACGGTGTGATAGAGCAGATATACGGTGGATAGAAAAATTGATAATATAAGAGACATCTTGTAATGGTTGCATTTTTTACCAAGAGCTTATAGAAACAGAACAACTCAGATGACAATTAGAGTTGTTCTGTTTTTTTATATTATTGACATTTAATGTTAGTTCTGATAATATATAAATACAATGATTTTTAAACCAACAAAAAACACGAATTATGTTGTTCACTTTATTCTTACTTTCGGTTATAATGTAATTACAAACTGAAAGGAGAATTTATTATGAACACAGACAAAATTTTAGCAGAAGCAATCGCAAAGGACTATGTACCAAAGGATAATTCAAAAATAGTTGCCCTGAAGAAACTTGATAAGAAAGCAAAACTTCCGGCGACGATTTTTGCTTACACATTTGGTATTATTTCGGCACTTATTGTTGGCACAGGTATGTGTTTTGCTATGCAGGTGATTGGCAGCGGAGTGGTTTCAATGGTGGCAGGAATTGTTATAGGAATTATAGGATTTGTTCTTTGCGGAATTAATTACCCTATTTACAAAAGAATGCTTGAAAGAGACAAAGCTAAATATGCGTATGAAATTGTTGAACTTGCCCGCGAGATCGGCGAAGGAAAATAAAATGAAAAGGAGGGTTTGCTTTGAACAAATCAGAGAGCAAATATTTTAATACTGCCAAAAAGATGGACAAGGCCCTTATATCCCTCCTTGAAGAAAAAGCTTTTGAATATATAACAGTCAGCGAAATATGTAAAAGGGCAGAAGTTAATCGTTCTACATTCTATTTACATTATGAAAACACGGCTGATTTACTCAATGAGACAGCGCGATTTTTACTCAATGATTTTGCAGCATATTTTAATGTTGATGTAGAAAATATAACTGAAAAATTTAAAGCCGACTCACTTGATGAATTGAATTTTATATCAGATGCGTATTTACACCCGTATTTGTCATACATTAAAGAAAATAGGATTCTGTTTTCAACCATTTTATCGCATTCGGTTTCATTTGGATTCAATGAAATATTTCAAAGGCTTTATGACAATATATTTAATCCGATTTTAGAAAAATACAATTATCCCGCCACTGACAGAAAGTATGCCATGATGTTTTATCTCAACGGAATAACAGCTGTTGTAACAGAATGGTTGAAAGACGGATGCCAAAAGACAATTGAAGAAGTATCACAAATTATTTACGGATGTATATTTGGACGTGAAAACAAAGTCATCTGAATTGTTCAAACCTTGAATGCCTCCGGAGCTTCGGGGTAAACATCATTATAGTTTTTCGTTTGTTCCTGTAAGTATACTTAAAATATCGTTTTTTCATCCAATGTATCCTGTTTTCGGCAAGTAGCCGGCTGGTCTCTTGTATTTCCATATACCCCCGGTTGATAAAGTGGTATTAACCGGGGGTATTTTCTTCACGGAAATTCTGCAATAGTATGTACATATGAACGTCCAATCTGATGATTCACCCCCTAAATGCTTGTCAGGCTATTAAAACGGTTTCCGTCCGTGATGGAATCACGCGAAAAAGGATATGAATCATAAACTCACCTTTTTTATATACCATATTTACTCTATTTAAAAAAACGAAATTTTGAAAGTCAAATTTTTTATAAAAACTATTGATTTTTTTAATTTGCGTGATAAAATAACAATTGATATATAACATCAGATGTACGAATTGATAAATTGTTTAATAATTCAAATGATTTTTTAACATTTGTATAATATAATTATTATAGCGCATTTGATATTTACAAAATCCGGAAAGGTGCAGAAAATGAAAGGCTTTCAAAGAAAAACTCGAAAGTATAAAAAGGGTATAATTCATTCTGTTCTAAGTGCCATCGTTCTGGCAGTGATGGTAGCACGTTTTGTACGTGCTGATTATTATGCCGTTTTTCTTTGTGTTCTTACGCTGGTGCTTTTTTATATTCCCGTTATTGTGGACAGAACCTTTAATGTAAGTCTGCCTAAAGAGCTGGAAGCGATAATATTGCTTTTTGTTTTCGCCGCGGAAATTCTGGGCGAAATTGGCAGCTTTTATACTCACATTCCCTGGTGGGACACCATGCTTCACACCGTAAACGGCTTTCTCATGGCGGCAATAGGCTTTGCCATGATTGATATACTCAATAATTCGCCGCGCTTCCATTTTAATTTGTCGCCTGTGTTTGTGGCATTTGTGGCATTTTGCTTTTCCATGACAGTAGGTGTTGCGTGGGAATTCTTTGAATTCGGCATGGATTGCTTCACCGCAGGTGATATGCAAAAGGACAGAATTATTGATACCGTTTCTTCGGTGCTGCTCAATCCCGATGGGGTTAATGCCCCCGTAATACTCAATGATGTTACAAGCACCGTAATACATTACGGCGAAAACCGGACTTACACCGTGAATGGCTATCTTGATATCGGCATTGCGGATACGATGAAAGACCTTATAGTAAACTGCATCGGAGCAGTTGTGTTCTCTGCTATCGGATATTTCTATATAATCGGGAGAAATAAAGGTATATTCGCCTCAAAATTCATTCCGCGCATGAAGACCGCCGAAGAAATCGAGCATCAGAAAACCAAACAATTGCAGACAAACGAAACATCCCAAACTCAAAAGAAAGAATGAACAAAAAGCATACTGCCTCGCAGTATGCTTCAGTGTGTCGATAAACCTATCGACACACTGTGAGACTTTCGAAAAGTCAGGGATATTTTGCCGATTTAAGCCTGTCGGCGTACAAAGGTACGGTAGGGCTTGAAGCGGCAAAAAGCGACAAACAGCAGGTGATATTCGATGTATCACCTGCTGTTAATTTCTTTTTTGATTTATTTGCGCTTCTTGAAATATAATTTATTTTCGTCGCGGTATCACGACTTCCTCGACAGTCTGAAGCATACTGCCTCGCAGTATGCTTTTTGTGTTGACAACAATGAAGAAATGTGGTAAAATATATTGAATAATGTAAAATGGAGAGGTATGTAAATGGACGCTGTTGTAGGATATACCGGATTTGTGGGCACAAATCTTTGCAAAAGCCATGATTTCAGTTATAAATTCAATTCTAAAAACATTTCCGATGCTTTCGGACTTTGCCCAGATATGTTAGTATATGCGGGTGTACGCTCGGAAAAGTTCCTTGCCAATAATGACCCTGCGGCGGATATGGAGAATATAAAGACCGCTTTTGAAAATATAAAGAAGATTGCTCCCAAAAAGCTGGTGCACATTTCTACTGTTGATGTATACAAAAAACCTGTTAATGTCAGCGAAAAAAGCATTATAGATACCGATGGACTGGGTGCATACGGATATGACCGATATGCTCTGGAACAGATGCTTCGTGAGGAGTTCCCCGAGTGCCATATTATAAGACTTCCCGGTCTTTACGGAGAGGGACTTAAAAAGAATTTTATTTACGACATGATAAATCTCATTCCTTCCATGTTAAATGAAACGAAGTATACCGAGTTAAAATGCGATATTATCGATAAGTATTATTCACTTCAATCCAACGGGTTTTATAAGTGCCGACCGCTTGAAGAAAACGAGCGCAAGGAATTGAGAACGTTTTTTGAAGCAAGCGGATTTACCGCACTTAATTTCACCGACAGCCGTTCCGTTTTCCAGTTTTATAACCTTTCATACCTGTGGGAGCATATACAGATTGCACTTAAGAACGATATTAAACTGCTCAATATATCCACCGCCCCTGTAAGTGCCGCGGAGATATACCGCAGTGTGCATAAAAAGGATTTTGAGAACATTCTGGCAAAAGAACCTGCCATGTATGACTACAAAACGGAATACGCACAGCTTTTCGGAGGAAAAGACGGGTATATAATGGATGCGGATTTTGTCAAGGCGGATATAAATAAGTATATTCTGGAAAGAATATGAGGAAATAATATGAAGCTTGCAATATCAAATATAGCCTTTGAGGCTCAGGATGACGAGTATTTTTACAGTCTCATGAATAAACTGGGTTTTTGCGGTCTTGAGATAGCCCCGACACGCATAATACCGCAATCGCCTTATGACAATGGTGAAATCATTTCCGACTTTTCCCGTAGAATAAAAGCCGAATACGGACTTGATATAGTTTCCATGCAGTCAATCTGGTTCGGAATAAACCAGAGAATATTCTCAACCGCTGAGGAACGCAATTTCCTTGTGGATTACACAAAAAAGGCAATAGATTTTGCTCACGCGGCAAATTGTAAAAACCTTGTTTTCGGCTGTCCGCGTAACCGCGTTATCGACAGTGAAGAGCAGTATCCCACAGCGGTGGAGTTTTTTCATCAGCTTGGCGATTATGCCGCTTCACAGGGTACGGTAGTTGCCATAGAAGCCAATCCCCCCATATATAATACCAACTTCATAAATAATGACACCGATGCTCTGAAACTGTGGAAAGAGGTTTCAAGCGACGGCTTTAAGATAAATCTTGATATGGGAACGGTCATTCACAACCAAGAGGATATCAATGAACTTGATTTTTCCGCAATTTCCCATGTTCATCTCAGCGAGCCGGGACTTGTAAAGCCACAGAAACGCGAGCTTCATAAACAGCTTGCGGACATGATGAAATGTGCCGATTATAAAGGCTATGTTTCCATAGAAATGAAAAAGGGTCTTGACCGTATTGAAATCGAAGAAGTTATGAATTACGCAAAGGAAGTGTTTTCTTGATATTTGAACAAAAGGAGGGTGTTCCGCGCTACGAATGTCGCGAATATGCCCCCAAAAATACAAAATACTGTGTGCTTATTCCCATAATAAACGAGGGCGAGCGCATAAAAAGAGAGCTTGAAAGAGCAAAGACCGCGGGTGTGGACAAGCTGTGCGATATAATTATTTGCGACGGCGATTCCACCGACGGCTCCACTGCCGACGAAATAATGCAGTCTCTCGGCGTTAATACGTTGCTTATAAAGAAAAGTGCAGGCAAGCAGGGAGCACAGCTTCGTATGGGCATTGATTTTGCCTTGAATGTACGTGGCTACGACGGTGTTGTTACCATAGACGGTAACGATAAGGACAGTATTGAGGATGTACCCAAGTTCATTGAAAAACTGAATGAGGGCTACGATTTGGTACAGGGAAGCCGTTTTATAAAGGGCGGTAAGGCAATAAATACTCCGTTTGTAAGATATGTTTCGGTTCGTCTTATCCATGCTCCGATTATTTCTATCACCGCGGGACAGTGGTTTACCGATACTACCAATGCATACCGCTGTTATTCGGCGGCATATCTTAGACACCCCAAGGTTCAGCCGTTGCGCGAGGTGTTCAGCGGATATGAGCTTCTTGCGTATCTTTCGGTAAGAGCTACTCAGCTAAAAATGAAGGCGTGCGAGGTTCCCGTTACCAGAGCTTACCCCAAAACCGGCAAAACACCTACGAAAATAAGTGCCGTGCGCGGAAACAGTAATCTTCTTAAAATATTGTTTAAAAACCTTTTCGGCGGCTACAATCCGTCAACGGACAACGGTTCTGAAAGGAAATAATATGAAAACCTTGAATAAAACTCTGCCTTTGATATTTGTAATCGCGGCGGTAATTCTTTTGTCGCTGTGCTTTTACCGCAATCAGCTGGGCGTTTCGGGACAGGACTGGTTTATGACCTATCAGGATGATTCCGACTTGCATATACGCGGAAGAATAACACGCACTATCGAGACGGGAAACCCTTTTTCCGACCACGCGCTTATAGGTCAGTATGCGGTTATTGATTCTCAGGAAAAGTATGACCCTTATTTCAGGCAGATCGGAATACAGGGACTTTATGCTTCTTTTGTGCAGAAATTAACCGGCGCAAATCTCGAGGACACTGTACGCTATACACGTATGCTTAATTCATTTTTGTGTGCTTTGGTGTGTGCGTTGTTTTCGTTTTGGCTGTGGAAGGAATTCAATAAAACGACAGCGGTAATATCTGTTTTCCTCTTTGCATTTTCACCATGGCTTACTGTTTCGGCACGAAATCTTTACTGGGCAACCTGGCTTATGTTGTTGCCGGCGGTACTTATGCTGATGCTGTTGCACCGCGATGCGGTACGCAGAAAGTATTCCAATGTGCTGGCATTTTTGCTGTGCTTTGTTTCACTGTTTCTTAAATGCGGTGCGGGCTATGAGTTTGTAAGCTGTGTACTGGTGTGCATGGAGTTGCCGTTTATTTACTATGCTGTAAAAAACAACTGGAGTATAAAGAAATTCTTTGGTCGAGCAATTGTCAGCGGACTGGGCGGAATAGCGGGTTTTGCCGCTGCCATCGGTATAAATCTTTTTCAGTGCAGGCTGCTTGTGGGTGATTTTTCTACTGCCGTACAGCTTATGATGGAGAACATCTCCAAGCGTACAGGCGCGTTTGGCATAGAACAGACAAATGAGCTTATTATCGCAAGCCTTAACGTAAGCCCCATAACTGTTATAAACACATACCTTTTCAGCGGTGAGCCTGTTCTTTTCAGCTTTACCATGGCTGAAATTATAGCCTTTTTTCTTGTAATGCTGTGTGTTCATATTGTTACCGGAAAGGGAAGTAATGCGGCTTATTCGGCATCTGTCGTATCACTGATAGGACCCGTTTCATGGATGGTGCTGGCTAAGGGACATTCCTATATCCACTGTCATATTAATTATATTCTTTGGTCTATCCCCACGGTATACGTTATGACATTGAGCGGTTTGGGAACACTTTACAGACTTGTGCGTGACAGCTATCTGAATGCTAAAAGCCTGACACGTAAAATTACAGTTGTTGCAGTGCCTGTTATATTGGCACTTTATATAATCGCCTGCTTCTACATGCGCAACAATGTGAGAGGCTGGTAGAAAGGAACAAAAATGGTATATGATAAAATAATACTCGGCGCAGGGCTTTACGGGCTTTATTCTGCATTGTACTGTGCGAAAAAAGGACAGAAAATACTTGTTCTGGAGCACGACTCGGCTCCTTTTATGCGTGCTACATATATAAACCAGGCACGTGTGCATATGGGTTATCATTACCCACGTTCACTGTCCACTGCAATAAAATCTGCCGGTTACTTTAAACGCTTCAACGAGGATTACGGCTTTTGTGTACACACTCAGTTTGATCAGGTATATGCCACATCTTCTGCATTTTCATGGACAAATGCGGCTGAATTCCGTAAATTCTGCCGTGATGCCGGGATAAGATGCGATGATATTATGCCGGATGTGTATTTCAAGGACGGGCTTTGTGACGGTACATACCTTACCACCGAATACACCTACGATGCCCAGATACTCAAAAAGTATTTTCTTGACGAAATATCAAAGTTTCCGTCAATTGAAATACTTTACAATATGCGTGACTACGAAATAAAAAAGAGTGATACAAGCTTTGAAATAAAGCTTCCGGACGGCACCACACACAGTACGGATTTTCTGCTGAATGCCACATATGCCGCCGTTAACCAAGTACTTTCAAAGTTGGGATACGAACCCTTCAAGATAAAATATGAGCTTTGCGAAATTATTCTGTGTAAGGTAAGCGAAAACCTTAAAAACGTAGGTCTTACGGTAATGGACGGACCTTTCTTTTCCATAATGCCGTTCGGAAAAACAGGTATACATTCCCTTACCTCTGTAACATTTACTCCCCATGTTACCTCATACGATAAGCTTCCTACCTTTGACTGCCAGAAGACCTGTAATGGCCACTGTACCCCGGAAAGACTGGGTAATTGTAACGAGTGTCCCTCCAAGCCCCAAAGCGCGTGGAGTTATATGTCCAGCCTTGCCAGAAAGTATATGAAGGACGAATATCAGTTTGAGTATCTTTCCTCGCTGTTTTCTATGAAACCGATTCTTAAGGCTTCGGAGGTGGATGATTCCCGCCCTACGGTTATACGTCAATTCTCCGACAGCCCCGCGTTTTACAGCGTGCTTTCGGGCAAGATAAATACGGTCTACGACCTTGATGAAATATTGAAATAAGGAGTGAAAAGCATGATAAATAAGGAAAAGAATTTTATATCCGCTGTTATGTACATAGGAGATAATATGGATATTGCCCCGGATTTCGTACGTAAGCTTGCGGCAGTTCTGTGCGAAAATTTCGAGCACTATGAAATAATTTGCGTAAATGACGGCTATGACGATGATGCCGTTTCGCCCCTCAAAGCGCTTTCCGGAGATGTGAAAAACGGAGTTCTCAGCGTTGTGAATATGAGCTATCGCCAGGGCGTGGAGCTTTCTATGTCGGCAGGTGTGGACCTTGCAATAGGCGACTTTGTTTATGAATTTGACAATATAAGCGCCGAATTTGACAACTCGCTTATAATGGAAATATACCGACGCAGTCTTACCGGCTTTGATATTGTAAGCGCTTCACCCGCAAAAAGCCGTAAGTCATCACGCCTGTTTTATAAGCTTTATAATCGTTTTTCCGGCAATCCCGCAAAAATTCGCACCGAAACCTTCCGCATACTCACACGTCGTGCCATAAACCGTGTTAATTCCATGTCGGATACGCTTCCTTACCGCAAGGCACAGTACGCGGCATGTGGCCTTAAATGCGACACTGTTTTTTATGATAGCAAAACCGCCCGCCGTAACAGCGATTTTGAAACCTCCAGAAGCGATAAGGCGATTGACAGCCTCATTCTGTTCACCGATATTGCGTACAAAAGCTCGCTTGCGATGGCGTTTATTATGCTTTGCCTTTGCGTGTTCAGCGTTATTTATACCATCGTAACCTACATTGCCATTGACACCGCACCCGGTTGGGCTACCATCATGCTGTTTTTGTCAGTTGCGTTTGTGGGCATTTTCGGTCTGTTTGCGGTGGTTATTAAGTACCTTACACTGCTCACCGAACTTGTTTTCAAAAAGCAGAAGTATATTATACGTTCGATTGAAAAGATAACAAAATGACAAACTTTTTAAACAGTATAAAAAAATCATTTGAGAAAAACAAAAAAGGCATTGCACTGATGCTGTTTTCCTCTTTCTGTGTTTGCTTGGGACAGCTTTTCTGGAAGCTTGCCTCAACCGGGGAGGGAATGAATATTCCGCATCTTATATGCGGATTCATACTTTACGGAATTGGTGCCGTGGTTATGATACTTGCATACCGTTACGGAAGCTTGTCGGTACTTCAGCCTATGCTGGCGGCAAATTATATTTTCGCACCGGTTATTGCCGCAATAGTTTTAAATGAAGCAATTTCGCCCATGCGTATAGTCGGCATAGTGGTGATAATAGCAGGCATATTGCTGATAGGGGGTGGGGATGACTGATGATAACGGTTGTATTTGTTATTTTAATGACGCTTGCAGGCTCACTGGGCTCGTTTTTTCTGAAAAAAGCCACCGACGGTGAGCTTGTCGGCATAATCAGAAACCCCAATTTCTACATCGGCGGAACCCTTTATTTTATAAGCCTTGTTATAAATGTCTGGCTTCTCACACGCCTTGATTATTCCCTTGTAGTGCCACTGTGCTCGCTGAGCTACGTATGGACAATGATACTGTCCTGCAAATTCCTCAAAGAAAAAATAACTTACCGTAAAATCTGGGGCACAATAGTAATGATATTGGGAATAATGATGTTGATTTGACAAAAAAACATCCTGTCCGTCGGACAGGATGTTTTTGTTGTGTTTTGTTGTTTACGGCAGAAGTCTCTTGGGAACGATTCTGTGAGCAACCATGCAGGGCTCGAATGCTTCTGCGTATTTTACTTTGCACTGCATACCGCGGAATTCGGCAAGTATGCGGCACTCGTTGGTGTAATCAACATTGTCGTGCTCTCTCAGCCATACTTCCTGGGATTCGTGGCACATAAGCATCTGAATCTTCTTGTCATAAACATCAGTGATGTCTACATATTCGGTGGGGTTGAAGCCAACCTCAGATGCGGTACCCATGTAGTAGATGGGGCAGATGGTGTCGATAGCGGGGAAGTTGGTTTCGTAGTGAGGACAAGTAGCCATGAATGCCGCATCAAAAGCTAAGTGAGAAGCGGCAATGTGGTCGCACATGTAATCGGTGGGCTTCTGTATGAACATCAGGTCGGGCTTAGCCTGACGGACGATGTCTACCAGAAGATCCTTGTGCTCACGACTCTGATAGTAGGACTGAAGGTCGCCTATATCAGCGGTGAGATAGTGGAAGCCTGCAAGGTCGCAGGAGCGCTTTGCTTCTGCAACTCTGATTTTGGAAAGCTCATCCGGCATAATAACCGCATGACCCATGCTTCCGTTGTTTACTGTGCACAAGAATACCTCGTCGCCTCTTTCCTTGCACTTAAGAAGAGTTCCGGCACAGTGAAATTCAATATCATCGGGATGTGCTGCTATTGCTAATACTCTCATTATGTTTCTCCAAATCTGAAAAATAATTATTTGCTCGGTTATTATAACACAAAAATTTGCAAAAGTAAATAGAAACAGGAAAAAATGTTTTTTCAGGCTTCCGAACGGTCACTTCTTCCGCCCGTGAATATGAGAGCGGTGTTGAGCTTCCCGAATTCGCGGGATGCGCGTCTCTTTGGTATTTCTTCATTGATTATGCGTTCCACAACGTCAATTTTCCAGTCGAGATGCGCTCTGTCGCACATGTATTCCATGCTGGGCTCGTAACCGAGACGGGAGTCAAATTCAACCAGAGGAATAGCGCCCTTTGCATTTTCTATTTCAAATTTTGCAATCTCGGTCATTTCGTCAAGCAGCTTATCCACATCGGAATTTTCCTCAAGAAGCGCCGCTTTTCTCTTGTGCCATTCTTTGACATTACGCGCTGTTGCGATGGCACGTCCCATGTATTCACCGAGTCCTGCGATTCTTCTGGCGTTATCGCGTTTGGATTCGGTGACCTCGGGCAGAAGATCAGTAAGAATTTGTGCACCTTCAAGGAAGCATTCGCTGCTCTTGGTATAAAGCATTATTTCATTATTGAATTTTTCCAGCTTTTCGGGTGTGGAAATATTATACATATAGTTGGGGGAGCAAATCTTGTTACCGCCGAAATGTGCGTGTGCAGGAGATGGAATAACTATATCCTCGTCATCAAACAGTACCAGAGGATAAGATGCACCCATTCTCAGCGGACCGTACTGGTCCTGGTTTGTGGAAACCAAAAGATTTATACCCTCGCTGAAAAGCTTGTAAGCATCTGTTACGGATTTTATGTGTTGTTTTCCCCAGTCGCGTCCTGCCAACGCCTCGATCACTTCTTCGCCGTTGGGGGTGGGGGTCCAGAAACACCATTTTGCAAGTTCGGAGATAAAGGAAGGATAAAATCCAAAATGATGTGAGTCCATACTGCCGACAAGACCGTACTTCTCGTTCATTTCGATCATGGCATTGTAGCGCTTGAGCCATTGATAGGGTACAGGTTCATACGGAACAGTACCTATATCCCAGGTAAGACCGCCGGAGTTTGTCATGGAATAAAGCGGTATACCGCGTTTTTTTGCGGCTTTTGCTTCACTTACAAAGTATTTTCCGGGGCCGGGTTCAAAAATGGAATAGTCGGTGGTGGTTGCATTTACACCCAGACGCTGAACCTTTTCAAACATTTCAAATGTCGCCTGAAGCGAAATATCGGTTGGCAGATTCTCAATAAGCGCCACACGGTCTTTTTCGTCCGTATAGCCCCAATTGTAGGTCCAGAATACAATGTCCGCTTGAGGATTTTCTTCTCTTATAACCTTTTTTATCATATTAACCCATTCCGGATAGTCGCTGCAGGGAAACCATCCGGGAGAGGGCTTGTTGGTGATGCGGTTACCGTCCTTGTCAATGTTTTCTCTCCACGGACGGCCTGTGGTACGGTCGTCTTTGCTGGGAAATTCAATGCTTTCGCCTACAAATACAATACCCTTAAGACCTGGGCAAAGCTTGAACAGTCTTCCATATTGATTACGGTAGTATTCCTCGGCTCCCTCGTCAGACGGATGCATTTTATTTTTGTAATAGCTGTATGCGTATACGTCCACACCGTAGCGTGCGGCACGGCGTATAAGATCGTTAAAATCTACGTATCCGCAGGTTGTAAGGTTTACATCTTTCGTGAAAAGAAGTATGGAATTTATGCCGTAGTGCGCAATGGTATTAAGGTGCTCATCGGGGAAGCTGTCAATGGAATAGCCCGAATGAACCATACGTGTTGTGAAACGCGGAGCACGAGTGATACTGCCTTTTTCAAGAAAAGGCGCTTCCTCAAGATTCATAACATCCTCAAGGTAATAACCGCCCTGAGCCGCCGCACGTTCGGATTTTCCCACGATGTGCACATAACTGTCGGTCACTTCGACAGTGTAAGAACCATCTTTTTCAAGGCTCTCGTCAATTATGTATGCTATGTACTTTTCCTCGGGATGTTCAACGGTGTAACGGACCTGTATATCCATAGATGTGAGAAAATAGTCTTCCAGATCGCGGGCGCACCGACGCATAAAGCTGTTTCCCTCGGGAATTACAATTTGCCATTCGGGGGTTATCTCTACCTGAGTTTCCGAAGCGATTTTGCCGGGTAAACGGCGGTTTGGTGTATGAACCTCCATCAGCCTTTTTCTGAATTCATAATTAAGCTCAGCCATAATTACTCCTTATTCGTCTTGCTTGTAATTGAGGTCAATTCTGTCAGTTTCCTTTAGGGTAAGGTTTTCTGCTATTTCATAGGTTATGGTAACTTTTCTGAAGGGATCGGTTTTGGCTTCAAGGTTTTCTCTGGAATCGTACTGAGTGAATACTACCTGCGCCGTTCCCGACTTGAGAGGTGTAAGAGTCCATTCGTGGTACTGGGTAGAGGGGAGACCGGGTGCAGATTCGCTGTATGAACGCTGAGAGGTCAGCTTGAAATAGTTCTCGTCAAATGACGGAGTATCCCATACATACCCACTGTTTGTGTCCTTGGGAAAGGCTACAACTGCAGCTTTGTCTCCGCCGCAGGCGGAAAGCGCAAAACAAAATACGATAAGTGCAAGTACAACAAAGATTTTTTTCATGAGTAATACCTCCTTTAAAACTAACTATATTATACATTTTTCATAATTATTGTCAATAGGGTATCGGAAAATGGTATTGCAATTTTTTGAAAATTATATTATAATTTAACATCGTGAGGTGAAATTATGGCAAAAGATAAAGAAATCAAAACAAACGCCATGCGTTTCCTTGAGACAAAAAAGGTGAAATACACTGCCCGTTCATATGAATGCGAAGAATTTATCGACGGAATCGATATTGCAACAAAGCTGAATATTCCAATGGAGCGCACGTTCAAGACTCTTGTAGCGCAGGGGAAAAGCGAAAATTATTATGTGTTTGTTCTTCCGGTAGCTCAGGAACTCGATCTTAAGGCGGCGGCAAGAGCAGTGGGGGAAAAATCCGTAGAGCTTATACACGTAAAGGATATAAATTCCGTAACAGGCTATATACGCGGAGGATGTACTCCGATAGGAATGAAGAAGCAGTATAAAACAATTATTCATGCTTCCGCACGGCAGTTTGAAACCATATTCATAAGCGGCGGAAAGATAGGCTTACAGCTCGAACTTAATCCCGAAGAACTGGCAAAAATCATAAACGCACACTTTGAAAATATCATATTTTGAATTGTAACGTAAAAATTAATATATCGTACACTTCTCGTTAACAACTTTGTTGTATCATGCTATTATACGAATAGGAGGTGTTTTAGAATGGCATACATTATTACTGATGATTGCATCGCATGCGGTGCTTGCATCGACGAATGTCCCGTTGGCTGTATTTCTGAAAAGGACGGCAAAATCGTTATCGATAAGGACAGCTGTGCTGACTGCGGCTCTTGCGCTGAGGTTTGCCCTGTTGATGCACCTAAGGCTGAATAATTCGCCTGAATTTTTATTTGTTGATAAGGGACGTTGCGGCGTCCCTTATTGTCTTGAAAGAGGATTATGAGACTTGATAAAATAAACAGTGACTTGTCAATATATCAATACGAAGACGGTTTTTGTTATGGAACGGATGCCGTTCTTCTTTCCGCATTTACTGCTGTGAAAAAAGGTGATGTGGGAGTGGAATTGGGGACGGGTAGCGGAATAGTTTCCATTTTGCTCGGTTACCACAAAAGCCCGGCACATATTTATGCTTTTGAAGTTCAGCCGGAATATGCGTCTCTTGCCCGGAAGAATGCTCAAATGTGCGGATACGGCGATAAGATAAGTGTTATATGCGACAATCTGAAGAATTATGCTGCACATGGAATAGAGGATGTGGATTTCGTGTTTTCAAATCCACCTTACATGAAGACCGACAGCGGTAAGCTTAACGAAAACACAAAAAAGCTTATCAGCCGTCATGAAACACACTGCGACATAAATGATATATGCCGTGCGGCGGGCAGAATGCTCAAAAACGGCGGAAATTTCTTTGCGGTTTATCGGCCTGACAGAATGAGCGATATTATATTTGCAATGAAAAATAATAATCTTGAGCCCAAGGAGATTGTGTTTGTTCAGTCTCATGCGGATAAAGCTCCTAACCTTTTTCTTATAAAAGCGAAGAAGGACGGTTTGGGCGGAGGGCTTAAGATTCATAAGCCGCTTGTGCTTTACACGCAAAAGGCTGTTATGACAGAAGAACTTGACTATATTTACCGATACGGAAGAATGGGAGGAAAGCATAATGGCAAATGAAATCAAAAAAGGCTCGTTGTACATTGTGGCAACACCCATAGGAAATCTGAGCGATTTGTCTCCAAGAGCCGTGAAGGTGCTGAGTGAAGTGGATTTTATTGCCGCCGAGGATACGCGGAACACCGTTAAGCTTCTTACACATCTTGGTATAAAGAAGCCCATGATAAGTTATTATGAGCATAATAAACACGAGCACGGCGAAATAATTGTCAGAAAAATAAAGGATGAGGGTCAGTCCTGCGCTCTTGTGAGCGATGCCGGCACTCCCGCCATTTCCGACCCCGGCGAAGATCTTGTTAAGCTTTGCGCCCTGCAAAATATTGAGGTGTTTTCCGTCCCCGGCCCCTGCGCCGCAATATGTGCACTTACACTTTCCGGTCTTTTCACGGGCAGATTTGTTTTTGAGGGCTTTTTGTCCACTGCCAAGAACAGCAGACTTGAACGTCTTGAAGAAGTAAAAAACGAAGAACGCACATTGATTTTTTATGAAGCTCCGCACCATCTTGTAAAAACGCTGGAGGTGATGCTGGAGATACTGGGGGACCGACGTATTTCGCTTGCGCGTGAAATAACCAAAATAAACGAAGAGGTACGCAGAACCACAATTTCCGAGGCGTTGGCGTATTATTCGGATAATCAGCCCAAGGGGGAATTCGTCTTGGTCATAGAAGGCGCAGAGCATAAGGAAGAGGCGCATTTTTGGGAAGAGATGAGTATCAGACAGCATTTTGACTACTACTCCGCCAAAGGCATGGAACGCATGGATGCCATCAAGAAGGTAGCGAGTGACAGGGGAGTGGGCAAGAGCGCGGTATATAAACAACTGTTGGATTGACAAATTGTCATTATGCACAAAAACAAATTGACGTTTTACCCACATTCAACAAAATTGCTTTGTGAGCATCAAAAAATCGAAAAAAGTTTTAAAAATGTATTGCACATTTTCGCATTTTGTGATAGAATAATGGTAAGCGAAAAGTTATCGCAAAAATTAACATTTAAAAGGAGATTAAACCATGAAAAAAATCGCTCTTTTTCTTGCGGTAGTATGTCTGGCAGCTGTTTTCACAACTGTTGCGTTTGCAGCCGGAGATTTTATCGCATTTGACTTCAGAACTGAAGATGCTATCAAGCAGAACGCTACTATCAGTGTTTCCGGTATCAGCGAAAAGCAGTTTATTGAAGGTGGATATGAAGTTCTTACTTCCAACAACGACCCTTACATAAACTTGAGCATCAAGTCCAAGCATCGTTTCAATGCTGCTGATTATCCTGTATTCAGAATTGATTACAAAATTATTGAAGGCGCTCCCAGCAAGTCTCAGCTTTTCTTCAATGCAAGCACCAGCGGCTTCACCATGGGTTCTTCCGGTACCTTCACCGAATACGCTACCGACCTTACCACTATGGATTACCAGAGCACCGTTATCGACATGGAGCTTCTTTCCAACTCTCAGTGGGCTGACACCATCAAGGCTCTCCGTCTCGACGTTGCAACAATTCCCGATTGCCGTATAGCAGTTCGTTTTGTAGGTATGTTCACTAACGAAAAGGATGCTTTAAAGTTCGACTATGATAAGTGGGCTGAAGAAAATCCCCCCTACACCAAGGAAGATGCTAAGGAAGATACTACCACTTCTGCTGATACTGCTACCACCGCTCCTGCAACTCCCGCTCCTGCAACTCCCGCTCCCGCAGCTCCCGCTGAAGGCTCCGCTCCTCAGACAGCAGATCCCTTCACCGCAGTTGCAGCTGTAATGGCAATTTCTGCAGGCGTTGCTCTTGCAATCAAAAAGAGAAGATAATAGTTAATTAATTAAAACTTGCGAAACGCTATGCGCTTCGCAAGTTTTTTTATGCAAAAATACTGTTTAAAGCGCCACTACTGATGATTTTGCACAAATAATCACATTTAATGTATTGACATCTTATCCAATGTGTGGTAATATATAAATATAAATAATGATTTTGAGGAGAATTAAATATGAAAAGGATAATGCGTTGTGCTGTGACAGTATTATTGGTGGTATGCGCTTTTGTTTTATGTTCGTGTAGCTCTGACGGCGCTGATGATGTATATACTGCAAATCGGGATAATCGCGTCACCAGACCTGTGGAGGAAACAGTATTTTCGGGTCGTAATGCAGAGCCTGACGAGCTTCCTGAAATAGATTTTGAAGATCGTGAATTTCGCATACTCGCCCGTGACCGCGACGATTTCAAAGAAGAAATAGGAGTGGAGCTTAAACAAAACGAGGAAGTAGTATCAAATGCCGTTTTTACGCGCAATAAAGAAGTGGAGGACAGGTTTGGTGTCAAGATTGTCGCAACCCATGTCGCTCAGCCCTATAATGACATAAAAAAGACAGTAAAAGCGGGGCTGGATTCCTATGATTTAGTGGTTGACCATGTCAGATCTCTTAGTGCAACGGCTGTGGATGGTATTTTCATCCCGGTGGATGAGCTTGAATACGTAAATACGGAAAAGCCTTGGTATATGAAAAATGCTACCGATAATATCAGCGTTAAAGGAAAATCGTATTTCCTTGCAGGGGATTTCTGCTTGTCGCTTTATAGATTTACATATTGTATGTACTTCAACAAGGATATACTTGCCAAGCACCCGGATATGGAGGATCTTTACACCGTCGCTCTGGAGGGACGATGGACAATCGATTATCTGAACAATCTTGTTAAAGACCTTTGGTATGACCTTAACGGAAATGGCGAACGTGACAACAAGGATGAATATGGTTTTACATCGGATTGGCACAGCTCCGCCGTTACCTATCAGTATTCAATGGATAACCCTGTTATGACCATGGATTCGGAGGGTATACCGCAGCTCAGCTTCAATACTCCCAAAATGGTTAACATAGTTGCAAAGGTTTGTGAGTTGTTCCGGGATAACCCCGGTTCATTCACCGGCGAGTGGGAAGTCCCCGATCCTATTTTCCGCGAAGGCAGAGCATTGCTTATGAACAGCCGATTCAATGCTACCAGCGGATTGCGTGCTGTCGACTTTGATTTTGGTATTATTCCGTATCCTAAGTACGATGAGGACCAAAAGGAATATTACACCATGGTGGACGGCGCTCATTCAATAATGGCGGTACCTTTGACGGCTGATGCGGAGTTCTCAAGTGTAATAATCGAAGCGCTTAATGCCGAAAGCTATAAAAAGGTTATTCCTGCTTACTATGAAACCGACCTTAAGGTTAAAGGCGCGCGCGGTGATGAACAGGCGGCGGAAATACTTGATATGATAAGTAAAGGCGTTAAATTTGATTTCGGTTATGTTTACGGTCCTTACGGTACTCTTATTTCCAGCGTTATTGCGAGTGGCAACCGCAACTTTGCTTCCGAATACGATAAGCAGGAAAGAACGGCACTTAAAACCTATAACACAATTATAGAAAAATATCTCGACATAGCATAGATAAAAAACAGGCAATGCATTAGCGCAGTGTCCGGGGGGACACTGCGCAGCGATATAAATTCCTGCGGAATTTGATATATGTGCTTCGCACTCGATATGCCGCAAGCGGCGCGATATGTCACTTCGTGACGAGAATTTATATTATACCCGCATTTGCGTAAGCAAATATATCGCGTTGTCGCAAGACAACATATCACCGGATAAACAAAACCTCTGAATTCGGCTTTTCATGCCGTTTTCAGAGGTTTTTTCTTATTTAACTATCCTTTAGAACACAATACCTTGCATTGCCTGCTTACTTTTACTCGGAGATTTTTGTTATGTCTGCACCAACAGTGCGAAGTTTTTGTATCATGTCTTCATATCCGCGCTCAATGTGGTAAATCTCTTCAACCTCACTCTTTCCTTCGGCAACAAGAGCGGCGATTACCATAGCGGCACCTGCGCGTAAATCTACGGCACGAACCTTAGCGGGCGTCAGAGCTTTTACGCCTGTCACCTCGGCGGTTGTCTTTTCGACAGTGATGGAAGCACCCATACGCTTCAATTCCTCAACATATCTGAAACGGCTGTCCCATACGCCTTCGGTGAGTGTTGAAACACCGTGAGCAAGACACAGAAGCACGCACATCTGAGGATTCATGTCGGTAGGAAAACCGGGATAGGGGAGAGTTTTAACGCTTATACTTTCGAGAGTCTTGCCTTCTTCAAGATAGACCGTAACGGCCTCGTCCTCTTCATCTATCGTTGCGCCCATTTCGGAAATTTTTGCGGAAATGGATTCAAGATGCTTGGGGATAACGTTATTTATTTTAAGTCTGCCGCCTGTTGCTGCGGCGAGCACCATATATGTTCCTGCCTCGATCATATCGGGAATTATAGCATAAGTAGTACCGTGGAGAGTATCCACACCTTTGATTTTTATGATTCCCGTTCCTGCACCGCTTATTTGTGCACCGCAGGCGTTGAGGAAGTTTGCTGTATCGACTATGTGTGGCTCATGAGCTGCATTTTCGATTACGGTAGTGCCTTTTGCTTTTACCGCCGCAATCATTATATTAATGGTAGCACCGACAGAAACAATATCCATGTACACAGAATCACCGACGAGACCTTTTTCCGGGTCGGTGGTAGCGTTTATGTGCTTCTTTTCGATTGTGACAATATCAGCCCCCAATGCTTCAAAGCCCTTTATATGCTGGTCTATGGGGCGCGAACCGAAATCACAACCGCCGGGGCAGTCCACATTGGCTCTTCCAAAGCGTGCAAGCTCTGCACCAAGAAGGTAATAGGAAGCACGCATTTTTCCCACCAGCTCCTGTGGAGTCAGGTCGGGATCTATGTTTGTTGAATCGATTTCTACGGTGTTTTTATCTATATATTTTATGTTGGCACCCATTGTTTCAAGAATTTCCAATGAAATGCGAACATCGCTTATGTCCGGAACATTTTCGATGGTTACCTTGCCTTCAACCAGAATGCTGGAAAGAATTATAGGTACGGCGGCGTTTTTCATGCCGGAGACATGAATTTCGCCATTCAGCGGTTTGCCACCGTTAATGACATATTTATCCATGAATTGGTTGGGGACCTCCCTTTTGATTTGTATATAAAGTCTTGATGTATAAAATCGCAAAAACATACCGCGTTTTTACACAACCGACAGCAAAATCACATTCTACCACATTATTATATATAACTAATGCAAACAGAACATAAATAAACATATTAAAAAATGTAAAATTTTATTGTCGCTCAAATCCGCTTACTCCGTCAAAAATCTTGATGTCATCGTTCGTGGTGGTTATTTCCCATGAGGGTATAAGGAAATACTCGTTGTTTGTCGATATTACAGGGTAATAAACCATGCGGATGTTTTTCACCGAAACATTGTCCTTCTTCAGCAAAAACAATGCATTCGGTGCGTCGATATATTCCTTTTCATAAAAGGCTTCGAAAGAATCAAAAAAGTATTTTCCCGAAAAGTAAATCAGCTCGTCATCACTGAAAACACAGACGAACGCACCGTTGTGGACAGCCATGCCGTCGATGTAAAGCGTGGAATATACAATACTTACCCCGTTTTGCTCGATATATCCGTCGGCTGTATAAGTGAAGCTGTTTTCGGGATCCGTGAAGCGTTTAAAGCTTTTTTTTAGCTTTTTTGCCAGATTGGAAGTGAGCTTTTTGATGTTTTCGGGCGGTGTAGTGCTTAAAACAGTTGTATTGTCATGCCTGTTTTTTAATAATCCGTATTCGAAATTTCCGTTATCAAAATAACTGATGTAAGCTTTTTCGGATTGGTACGTGATACCGTCAGGCAGGCTGTATTCCGCCACAATCTCCCCCAGAACACTTTGAGCCGCCGTAAGATGGCTGTCAGACGAAGAATTCATGCAAATTACGCACTGAGTATACTTTTGAGCGGGTATTGCTTCTTCATCTACATAAATACCGTTGCTTGCCAGTGCCTTTACAGAAGCATGCAGCATTTCCCCGGAGAGCCTTGAATCCTCCGATTTTGTGATGAGGAGATTTATCAAAAGAAAAATATTGACTGCCGCAAGCAGAATTATGAAAAAACTTTTTATTTTTGAGCTGTTCATATGATACTACCGTTTTTTAAATTACTGCCGTTTTAGGTTACGGCGATCCAACTGGCATTGGCAGTTTTACCATTTTTTGAAATCACGTAGCCGGGCTTGTAGTCAATTACTGTTTTTCCGTTTGAAACCGGAGTGGCACGGAATGCAATCTCGGGTGAAATCAGGGTTATCTTTCGAACGGAATTGCGGTAAATGCTGTAAGTCGGAATATGAGCTCGTATTACGGAATCGCTGCCAATTTCGAGAGTTATTCTATCCAGCCCATAGAATGGGATTGAATCGAAACTGTAAGTGAATTCAAATCTCATAATGTCATTTTCTTTGTTGTAATTGACCTTAGAAAGCATCAATTCACCGTTTCCGCCTATGATGTCACCGCTGAATCCTCCCACAAGAGTTAGTGCGGCGTTAAGCTTGTCCGAAACGGAAAAGCTGTCTGACTGTTTGTCCAATACTTTGTAAAGGGGTATGCCGCCTTCTTCAGCGTTGTAAGTCATATATCCGTCGGCTGAAAGTGCCAATGCGGCGTTGCTTTCAACAAAGTAAATAATGTCTTTGTCAACATAGTGACGCACAAGCCCTGTGTTCATTTTAAAGCTTTTTAGGATAGAAAGTATCCTGTCATTCTTAATCATAGAATCGCTTTGGGTCAAAGAACTTATGAATGAAAGAGGATTGGAAATGCCCGCTTCATAGAACTGCATGTTAGATTGAAGCGGAATATCCGGTGAAACGTTGTCGGTTTGGTTGGCAAAAAAATCAGATTCAAATGACAATATCGACGGTACAATTACTTTACTGCCAGTATATGCCGAAATGACGGCACTGTTAACAGGATATGCGGTGGCTTGCGCTTGAGAAACAGGGATGAACTTCATTATTGCGCCCGCCGAATCCATAGAGTAAGCAATGAGTCGGCCGTTATCATCCTCCGTCATGAGAATTTTTGAAATATTACAAAAATCTCCGTTATAATAACCATCCGCTTCGCTGTCGCAATACAGCTTCAATACATATGCCGAAAGCTCGCTGTTGTAGCGCAGAAGGGTATAATTGTTGTTTTTCAGCACCTCAAGATATTCATCGTAATCGGTGGGTATTCCGTTATATTGAGAACCCAGAAATTCCGAAATATACATGACAACATCATTGTAAACGCTGACGAGCATGCTTTTTTGTTTTTCAACCGAGTAGGTGAGTGAACCTGACCTGAAGGTTATGGATGATGGGAAAACATATGGTGAGCTGTTTCGATCCTGCTGTGTACGTACAGAGTTTTCCGAGAATACCCACATTTTATCAGCCGGAAAGCTGTCGTTGCGGGTACTGGCAAGTATTCCGAAAGAGCCAAGCTTTATTTCCGTGAAGGAAACAAACATCCACAGCATGGATATAAACAATAATACAATTATTAAAAGCTTTATGCTTTCCGCCATCTTGCTGTCATAAGAAAAATTAAATTTCATATCTTTATTCCTTGATGGAGGATTTTAGAGGCAGGTAGATAAACACAGCGGTGCCTTTATCCAATGCACTCGTAATTGTAATATCTCCACCGTGAGCGGTTATGATGTCTTTGGATATCGCAAGACCCAGCCCGGTTCCGCCTTTGTCGGAGGTACGGGCTTTTTCAACACGGTAAAAACGCTCGAAAAGGTGTGGTATATCCGCTTCCGGAATACCCATGCCGTTGTCGCGTACCGTGAAAACGATGTACTGACCGTCTTTTAAATTCTTTGTGTTCTTTATGTTTTTCAAGTTCAGAGAAAGGGTTATCTCTCCGCCGTCCTGAGTGTATTTTACGGCGTTCTGAATTATATTTGTCAGAACCTGGTCTATTTTTTCGCGGTCGGCTGTAATCATGGGGATATTGTCGGGGACTTTTTCAACCGCAAGCTTTTGATTGTGAGATCTTGCCTCATGCTGCATTATTTCGGCACGGTTATTTAAAAGCTCTGTGGGTGAAAATGAGGATATTTTCCAGGAAACGCGGTTGTCGTCCAGCCTTGAAAGCATCAGCAGATCGTGCACTATGCGCGTCATACGGTCGGATTCGTCAACAATCATTTTCAGGAAGTGAGACACAAGCTCGGGAGGCATATCCGAACTGTTGTCAATAACGGTTTCCGCTGCGCCTTTTATACCCGTAAGAGGGGTGCGAAGCTCATGGGAAACATTGGCAACAAATTCTCTTCGCGCCAGTTCAAGTTCAAAATGCTCTGTAACATCGTGAATTACAGCTATATATCCTACATATGGTTCGTCGGAAATTTCAAACCGGAAGCTTCCGAAGTTAGCATCTATGACTCTTTGCTTGAATTTTATGTCCAAAAAAACTTTGCTTTCGCCGGAAGCAGTGTCTGAAATCAGCTCGTCGCAGGTGTAATCTATGCTAAGCAGGGTTACAAAGTCCGACATAGTCATGTCACGGTCGTAATCGTCCCCTATAAGATTTATGGCTGTTTGATTTATGTGCAGTATTTTACCGGAAGAGTCAAAAGCAATAACGCCATCCTTGAGATAAGAAAAGATTGTGCTGAGCTTTTCGCGCTCACCGATTATTTCATCAAGGTTGCTTTTAAGATCTCCGGCCATGGAGTTGAAGGCTTGAGAAAGTATACCTATCTCATCCTTGGAGTGTACTTCAACGCGCTGAGAAAAGTCTCCTTCCGAAATTCTGGTCGCGGTAGCTGTTATTTTCTGGATGGGAGCGGAAATTACAGAAGAGAGTATGAATGATAATATCAGTGCGATTATTATTCCCACCAGTAAAGCCTGTAAAACAATGGTGAAGATTATGGAAGAAATGCTCATCATTTCGTCGCGTGTATCCGCGATATAAATAATTACGCATCTTCCGCTGTCTTCCAGTCTTACGGCATAATCCATTACAGCAGGGGAAGAATATTCCTTTGAAACTCTGTTGCCGTTTATGGCGGAAATTAGATTTTGTGTTTTTGTAATGTTTGTATTGTTTATATCAGCGTTGCTGTCCAGGAATCCGCCTTTTGAGTTGAGAATATAAAAGCTGCGGTAAGGGTCGATTCCCAAGAACGATGAATATGCCGTGAGTTTGTCCTTGAGGCTTTCCACATAATTGTCGCTTCTTAGGCTCTCTGTCAGCATCGCAGTGTGCTCTTCGTCAAAAAATCCGTCCATCTGAGCTACAAAGTCTTCCTGGTAATATGAAAAAATGTTGTTGATCAGAATTGTTCCGATAACGGTCATTACAAGAATTATAAAAACCGTCAATGTGATAACAATTTTTGATTGAAGCTTGTTAAACATGACTTTCTCCCGTAGGTATTATTCGGGCTTCGCGAAAAAGTAACCTATTCCTTTTTTTGTTTGTATATATTCGGGGAGAGCAGGATTGTCTTCCAGCTTTTTTCTCAGTCTTGCAACGGTGACATCCACCGTTCTCATATCGCCGTAAAAGCCGTCGTAGCCCCATATTTCTTCCATGAGCTGTTCACGTGAGTAAACCTTACCCATGTTCTTGGCGAGAAAAGCGATGACCTCATATTCCTTTTTGGTAAGATCAAGCTTGACTTCACCCTTGAGCACTTCATAGCTTTCGTTATCAATGGTGAGTTTTCCGATTTTAATAACCTTGTCGGTTATTTTTCTTGTAACCATTTCGTTGGAATAACGACGGATGTTGGCTTTTATGCGGCTGAGAAGCTCGTTTATGCTGAACGGCTTAGTCATATAATCATCGGCACCGACCTCCAGCCCCATAACCTTGTCTGCCTCTTCCTCACGGGCGGTAAGCATTATAATGGGGGTGTCATTGACCTCACGCAGTCTTCTGCATACCTCAAATCCGTCCATGACGGGAAGCATCAAATCCAGCAGTATCAGATCATATTTTCCGCTTAGCGCTTCCTCAAGTCCGCTTCCGCCGTCATATACGGCTTTTGCATCAAATCCGTTTTTCTTGACATTAAAAAGCAAGATTTCCGCAATGGTTTTTTCGTCTTCCACAATGAGAATGTTTTTGTTCATAAGTTATAGCCTTTCATCGTACCGTTTCGTCGGGGATAAGTGAATTGATGATATCGTAGCTGTTTATGTGCTTTCCGAGTTCGTAAATTGCCGATACGCCTGTCATATCGGCATTTATCAGAACATTTGCTTTGGGAAAGCTGTTGAATTTTGAAATGACGTGATTTGCAAGCGCCTTTGATGAAGAATACTTTTGAGTTGGTTTTATATTAGTCTTATAAGTGACATAACCGGATTTTTCAAGAATTTCGTGTATTCCGCTTCCGATATCCGAGGGCAATGTTATAATCCGTGTTTTTTGCTTTGTTATGCGTTCAAGAAGCAAGTTTGAAGTATTTATGTCCCGGGTTAACAGCTCGACATCGGTATAATCCTTGTCTGCGTTTAACGCGATGGGGTATTGGCTCACAAAAATCTTCAGAACGCTTTGAGGGTTGTTTTTGATATATTCGGAAGAAAGCGCAAAAGCTGCATTAAGATTTGCTTTTTTCAATGCCACAAAAAGTGAAGGGATTACCGTTGGATCGGGGTCAGCAATGAACAAGTAAACATCACATGGCAAAATCTCCGGTTCATCCGGCTCTGTGTTTACAGGGGGCTTGATCACCGGCGGATCATCGGTAGAAGGGGCGGGCGGAGTAATCACATTGGTATTGTTGTCCTCCGGCGGAGTAACAACGGGCGGTGTAACAACAGGAGGCGGGGGAGTGTGCATTTCAATAAGCTTTCCGAAAGGCAATTTTGCAGATGCATCGCTCAGACGCACTATTGTGTTGTCTGTGTTCATTTCGATATAAAGCCCGAGATAATTTGCCGTTTCTATGGCGGGCAGATACAGGGTATCGTTAAACACTTTGATATTGATTTTTATCATTGCCTTTCCGTTGTAGGCATCGCTTGTTTTAAGCGAAAATGACAGATATTCCTCCGTTATTTCATTTTGCAAATAGAAAGAACCGCTTTTTGGATTGGAATAATAATACACATTATCCAAATCAATGAACATTGATATGGGGATATACACAACACCGTCTGCTGTCTGAGGCGGAGTTTTTTGCCAGTAAGAAAATACCGAATCATTTGTGTAAAGCAAGGGAACTGTATTGGCACGAACCGGAGTCGTGCCGACAGAAACAAAAGAAAAGAGCATAAAGACACACAGAAAGACCGACAGGAAACGTACTGCCGGATAGCTATTCTTGCGTACTGCTCTTTCCATAATGCTCCTCCAGGTAATTTACAGCCAGATCTACTACCAGCCCGTAGGATTTTATGCCCTCAGACTGACCGTTGGCTTTAAGAAATGTATCGTTGACAGCGCCCGATATCTGCGCGGCTTTTGAGGTACTGTACTTTTCAAAGAATTTTGAAAAAGCATCAAATTCTTCAAAAACGTTGTAATTAAGCTTGGACATGACCTCGAAATATCCCTCTGGGTCAGCAGAATACAGCGCGTTGGCAATATATGAAAAAATGCTCATTACTCCTGAATAACGCACATAAGGATTGTCGCTTTCGAGGCACACGAGAAATCCAACGAAATTTGCATCTCCCTCGTTAAACACGCCTCGTGCGTGGCACATTTCGTGCGCTACGGTATGCGGAAGTATATAGTCGGGGTAATTCACATTAACATTAGCTTCGCCGGTAAAATAGGTATATACGCCGGAAATGTGCAAATAGGTCATGGGCTCGCTTAGCGCTACCGGCTTTGCACGAAAGCCGACGGGAAAAATAAATGAGTATTTTTTGCTGAATTTTTTAAAGCATTCCAGCATTTCATCCGAAAGAGCGGAAAAATCCTCCCCCGAATAGCTCTGACCGTCACTTCCGTAATAAATATTTTCTGCATCGCGGTTAAGCATATTCACCATTATTTCGCAGGTGTTTTTTAAACGATGCGGAGTTATATCTTGGTTTTCTATCGCAAGATTATTGCTGAGCGGCAGTCTGTGATAAGACGGTGACACCGTAATAACAAAAACATCCAGTAAGATGAAGACGGTGCACAGTAAAATTTTTAGATATTTTTTAAAGTTCAGTTCGGAATCTTCGCTTTTGTCGGTAAAAATTCTGATATAAAACAGTATTATACCAACGGGCAAAAGAAGTATTATGCTTTCAGCCAGCGAAAACGGAATAACAGATGTAACGGCGCTCAGTACCATACGTACCGGACCCGAAACATATCTTACAAAAAACTCGGAAAAGTCGGAACTGAGTCTGAAAATGAAAAACAGGACAAAGCAAATAAGGCTTAAACCACAGAGTGTAAAGAAAAACGGCGAACAAAAAGAAAATTTTTTTTCGTCGGGTTTTAAACTGACTGCGCTGTGCATTATCGGCTCGTCCGGCTGTGCGGGTACTCCCGCCGCATGGGCGGGAGTACTTGTACTATTGTTTGTAAATTGATTATCCTTATACGACACGGCTTAAACTCTTTCGATCCAGCCCATATCGTCGGGAAGCTTGCCCCACTGCATACCTGTCATGACATCGTACAGCTTCTGGGAAATAGTGCCTATTTTACCGTCGTTTATGGTCATGACCTTGCCGTGGTAGTTGAGTTCGCCGACAGGAGAAATAACTGCCGCAGTACCTGTACCGAATACTTCCTGAAGCTTGCCGTCATCATATGCCTTTACAAGTTCATCAACGCTTATGCGGCGCTCGGTAGCTTTAATGCCCCATTTTCTGAGCAGCGCAAGGCAGGAATCACGTGTAACACCCGGGAGAATGCTTCCTTCATCCAGAGAGGGAGTCACAACCTCATTGTCGATAACGAAGAACACGTTCATCGCGCCAACTTCGTCGACATACTTGTGTTCAACACCGTCCAGCCACAGAACCTGGGAATAACCAAGCTCCTTTGCTTCCATCTGTGCCTTGAGCGATGCAACGTAGTTACCGCCGATCTTGGCAAATCCTGTACCACCCTTAACGGCACGTACATATTTGTTTTCGATGTAGATTTTTACGGGGTTCAGACCTTCTGCGTAGTATGCTGCGACAGGAGAAAGAATGATTATGAACATGTAGGATTTGGAAGGAGCAACACCCAGATGAGGTTCGGTTGCGATGATAAAGGGACGGATGTACAAAGAAGTTCCTTCTTTGGTGGGAATCCATTCTTTGTCAACCTCTACAACAGCTTTGATTGCCTGAAGAACATCGTCGGGATCAAGCTGAGGAATGCATATACGGTCGTTGGTTCTGTTCATTCTCTCAATGTTCTTCTGAGGACGGAAAAGCTGAATTTTGCCGTCTTCGGTGTAGTATGCCTTGAGACCTTCAAACATTTCCTGTCCGTAATGGAATACCATTGCGGCAGGGGAAAGGGATATGTCCTGATAGGGGACTATTCTGGGATTGTTCCAGGTTCCGTCTGAATAATCCATAATGAACATATGGTCGGTAAAATGACGTCCAAAGCCAAGGTTGTTATAATCGGGCTTCTGACGTGGAGAAGTTGTTTTTTCAATTTTGATATTTAACATAATTACGTGCCTCCAAAAAATATTTACACATTATTATACTACCGATACGGCTAAATTTCAATACAAAATATAAAAATTTCACATTTAATTGTGGAAAATTATTGTTGAAAAACAAATATTTTTTCTTTTATGTTAATGATGTGGAAAATTATCAATTTTAACTTGACAATTATGCAATAAAAAAGTATAATTATTTGTATAAAGCTTTACATGACAAGGATGGGAAAATGGATTTTTTTATATGCCCGGTTTGCTGCAGTGCTCTTAAAAAGCAGAATAAAAGCTATGTGTGTCCCAATCGGCACACCTTTGATATTTCGCGTGAGGGTTACGTAAATCTTTTGCCGTCGGGAAAGGCAAATTCCGCTGTGCCCGGGGATAATAAGGAGATGGTTTCTGCGCGAACACTCTTTCTCGAAACGGGTGCTTATAAGCTCTTTGCTGACGGCATTGCCAAAACAGCCTCGGACGTATCTCTTAACGTCTCTCCTGTTATTCTTGACGCCGGATGCGGGCAGGGATACTATGACCGTGTTGTAAAGGACTGTATACCCCAAAGTGAGTTTTACGGACTTGATATTTCAAAATTCGCGGTAAAGTATGCCGCTTCGCATAATAAGGACATAACATATTCCGTTGCAGGTGTGTATGATATGCCTGTTGCAGACAGCAGTGCCGATATAATTCTCAGCATTTTTTCCCCCATAGCCGAAAAGGAGTTTTTGCGCACCTGTGCTTCGGGCGGACATCTTATCATAGCTGTACCGGGACCCAGGCATCTTTTCGGACTCAAAGAAATACTGTATGACAAGCCTTACGAAAACGACATTATTAAAACCGAATACGAGGGCTTCAATTTTGTTGACCGCATCCCCCTGAAATCACAGCTTAACTGTTGCGAAAACAAGGTTATAATGTCGCTTTTTGCCATGACACCATACTACTGGAAAACCGACATTAATGGACATGAAAAGCTTAAAAATACATCAAAGCTCGAAACAGAATTGGAATTTGACATACTGGTTTACAAAAAAAGATAATAGGAGGATTTTTATGCAAAGAATCACAAGATTTTTAACTCTGGTAATATTGATAGTCGCAATGCTGTATGCAGTATGTCTTGTCAGTGCTGCGGATGTAAGCGTTACAACAGCAAAAGCGGAGGACATTATTGTACGCAGTGCCAATAATGATAACCTGGCTTTTGATATCAAGGCTTATAAAGCGAATGAGCAAACGGTATATCTGTTCATGCCTGCAGATGTGGATTTGTCAAAGCTCATTATTACTTTCAATAATGTTTCCAAGGTGCTTGACATGACTACGGAAAAGACCGTGCACCTCGCCGATGGCGAATTTACGCTGTGCGCCATGCAGACAAATCTTCCCGTTATTAACATGACAATTGACGAGTCGCAGGGAACGATCGCAGCTATGAATAAGGACCCTGAGCATGATACTAAGTGTTTCGGTACGTTTTATCTTGATGTCCCTTCCGAATTGGCACAGAAAAACGGATGGCAGGAATACTATACCGATCCCGCTTCTGAAATAAAGGGCCGCGGGAACGCAACATGGTCATTGGATAAGAAAGCATATCAGATAAAGCTGGACAAAAAACAGAGTATTTTGGAAATGGGCAAGGATAAAACCTGGATAATCCTTGCAAATCACGGCGACCGCTCACTTATCAGAAACAAGCTTGCGTATGATTTTGCCAAAGACATGGATATGGAGTTTGCGCTGGACTGTGAGTTTGTGGATGTGTACTTTAACGGTGAGTACCAAGGTAACTACCTTCTCACCGAAAAGGTAGAGTTGGGCAAAGAGCGAGTTAATATTTACGACCTTGAAGAAAAGGACGAAAATCCGGATGCCGACCGTGTTACCGGCGGATATCTCATAGAGTACGACCGACTTGCGGAAAGCGAAATTACCTGGACGGTCGGTCCTGAAACGGGACGCCTTATTACCATTAAAAGCCCCGAAGAGGCAAATGACGAGCAAAGAGCATATATAACCGGCTTTATTGGCAACATGGAAAAATCCATATATGCCGATGACGGAAAAAGTCCCGAAGGCAAGCATTACAGCGAATATATGGATGTGGATTCCTTTATAAAGCTGTATTGGATAAATGAAATATTCAAAAACGGCGACTTTTTCTACGGAAGTACATTTATGTATAAAGATGTCGGCGAAAATGAAAAGCTTTACAGCGGCCCCGCATGGGATTTTGACATAACTCTTGCAAACGCCTGTTCCAATGCCGGTGCCGGAACACCTGCACGACAGGCAAACCTTGCAAGCCCCATCGGATGGTGGGTAAGAACAGTAGCGGATGGCTTTACAAAACGTCTTTTCGCACATGAGGATTTCAGACTTCGCAATAAAGAAATATACGATACCATTGTAAGAGAACTTCTTCTCAACATGTCTCAGCGCGCAGATGAATATGCTGAATATATCCGTAAAAGTGCCGATATGAATTTCGTTCGTTGGAATGTGCTGTTGCAGGATCATCAATGGGAAACTCCTAACAAGTCGGTGACATATGACGGCGAAATTGATTTTGTAAAGACATATCTTTCCAGACGCGCCGAATGGATAGATAAGACCATGAACAGCGACATGGCAACCAGCGATTTGGGCACAGAGTATAATCCTATTAAAATTTCCACGGCACTTGACCTGAAAAAGATGCGTGACGAAGTGAATGCGGGGGACTGCCAGATGGGCTGTTACTTTCGTCAGACTGCTGATATTGATTTGGCTGGCGAGGAATTTGCTCCGATAGGCATGAACGCCGAGGGCTTTATGGGCAACTATGATGGTTGCGGATACAGTATAAAGAACCTTAAAATAACCACTGAATCCGTTAATGACAGTACCGTGTCTGCGGGGCTGTTTGCCAGAGTGTCAGGCGGAGAGATTAAGAACGTAAATATCATAAGCGGTGTTATAGATGTTGTTGCCTGTGATGTGGGTTCTGTTGCGGGACGTATGAACGGCGCGAAGATTTATAACTGCACGAACAGTGCCGATGTTACCAACAGAGCCGATTCCAATCTTCAGATGGTGGGCGGAATAGTCGGCCATATGGTGAGCGGAACACAGAATTATCTGGTCAACTGTATAAATTACGGAAATGTAAATGCTCCCAATGCCATATTTGCATCTTGCCGTGGAGTGGGTGGTATTATAGGACACGCTTCAACCGGAGCAGTAGCAGTAGCGGTTGTGAATTACGGTGAAGTAACTTGTTCTTTTGCCCCCGACGGATTTGTAGGCGCTGTTATAGGTGAGCTTTCCGGAAGACGTACACGCATTACACACGCATACTGGCTTAGCCGAGAGGGCGACAGAGTCGGTGGTCAGGGACAGCAACAGCGAACCCAGACCGAGGGTGGACGCAATATGAACGTCTTCAGTGGCAGCGCGTTGGATGCAAAGGTGCTTAACAGCAAGGAATTTGCACATGAAATGAATTTGCAGCTTATATCAATTTCCAGAACCGGCGGATTGGATTACCGCCTGTTGAAAATGTGGGAGACGGGAACAAACGCTATAAAGCTGACTGATGATTTTGCAACGTTGGATACGCTTCCGAAGTATAAGCCGGAGTGGATAATGTCAAACAGAAGCACCGCAAACAAGTGGATAAGAAATACAAGCGGTGCCAAAGCGCAGTACGAAGAAAAATACATTACCATGGCTCCTGAGAATAATGACCCGATAACTTTTGTAAGCCTTGATATAAATGAGCGCTTTTTGGCAGAGGAGTATCCTTTTGTTGCTGTAAAGATGAGAGTTGTTTCAACGGTTGATGAGGGCGGATTTTTCTTTGGAACTGACGAATTCCCCGGACCCGTAGCAGAGGCGTATTCTCAGTTTGAGGTTTATAATGACGGCAGATGGCATGATTACATCATTGACATGTCGCAGTATGAGCATGACAGATGGCACGGCACGGTAAATGTATTTCGCCTTGACCCAATTAACGGTGAAGACACCGAAGCTAAGATAACCATAGAGCGTATCGGAATTTTCAAGACACAACAGGAAGCACAAGCTTTTCTGGATGAAAGTGACATGATAAGCCAGGTTCTAAGGGCTGAAAATCAGACTGTATATCTTTCCGAGAATGCATTCCTGACAAAAGGAAATAAAAAAGGCTTCACCATGAAGGACGCTTCTCTTCCCGATGCATCGCAAAAACACGAAAAAGCACAGATAGTTGTTATGTATATGGATAACGGCGGAAATGAAAGTGTTGTTCCCATGTGCTATACAGATGATAATGCATATACCAGTTATGTTGCCAACAAGCCCGGAAACTACAAGCTGGCATATAGTCACAAGGAATATGATGACATAAGCGGTCACTGGGGCGAAGAGTATGTTGATTTCACATCGGCACGCGGTTTGTTTGGCGGCACTTCGCCAACTGAGTTTTCGCCCGACGAAATAATGACACGCGGAATGTTTGTGACTGTTTTGGGCAGAATGCACGGTGTTGACAGCTGGGCGTATGCTGATGGTCTTGTTCCGTTTGATGATGTCAAACTCGATGAATATTACACACCGTATGTAAGATGGGCTGCAGAAAACGGAATTCTTAACACACTTTCCGAGCGTAGCTTTTATGCCGATGAGCCTATTACGAGAAAAGATATGGTAGTAATGATTTATCGTTACATAAACCGCTATTCATACGGTATTAAACGCGTCGTAAAGGCGATTGAATTTAATGATATTTCTGTCGTTGAGCCGGAAGCACAGCTTGCAATACAAATTGCACAGCGTTGCGGTCTGGTTAACGGAAAGGGCGCAAGCCGTTTCGACCCGCTTGGAAGCTCTACGCGTGCAGAGGTTTCTACTGTAATGACAAGATTGATAAAAGCAATTCTTATGGTAGAATAAAGCATACTGCAAAGCCTGACGTATAAAAAACATCCGATATGGATTTCCATATCGGATGTTTTTATATTTTAAGAATTCTTTGTGCGTTTTTCGCTTCTATCATACTTATCGTATCACAGTCCAGACCGCAGTCACGTAAAGCCTTCAGATCATCTCCTGCATTGCTCCAGGGCGAGTCCGAGGCAAACAGTATTTTGTCCGCACCGTGCTTGGAAACTATTTTTTTGAACATTTCTTTACCGTAATACTCAAAGCCCATGGAAGTGTCCAGGTATATATTCTTACCGCACAGGTTGTCAAATACATCATCCCACTGTGCATGACCGCCCAGATGTGCCGCCACAATTATGCCTCCGCACATTTGGTCGGCAACGTTTGCAAATTGTTTCGGACTGCTTTTGTATGGTGCGGGCATTCCGTAATCCGCTCCTGCGTGATGAAGAATAATAAGCCCCCTTGAAAGTGCATAGTCGTAAATCCTGAGCATCTCGGGTGCATCCAGTATGAAATTCTGATATTCTGCATGGAATTTTAAGCCTTTAAGTCCGAGAGAACATACAAAATCGATATCCTGTTTGTAATTATCGGTGCTTGGGTAAATACTGCCCAGGGAAATGATTCGTTGTGAAGTTATACTTACGGCCCATTCGTTGAGGGTTTTAGTCTGGCTGGGCTTTGTGACGATGGGGGCTACCACGGATTTGTCAATACCCCATTCGTCCATACGTGCAATCAGATCGGATACAGTACCATTATGGACGGGCTTGAGATCAATGGTGAGATTAGATGTCAATACACCGATTGCTTTTTGTGCCAGCATATCCGGAAAGGCATGTGTGTGAAAATCAATAGTCATGCTTCCTCCAAAAAAGTGTATCCGGCGCTATTGCACGCCGGATACAACTTAAATGTTGTTATTTCAATGTTGTGGGAGAAATCAGTTCATATTCCGGTGCATACTCGACTTCCATTGCGTCAAAGGTTGCTTCGAGTCTTTCTGTGAAGTCTGCAGAGTAGATTTCGCTCATATATTGCTGAGCATTTTCAACGATGTAATCAGCTTCAAGAGGCATTCTCTTGATGATGTGATAACCGTAAGAGGTTTCAACAATACCGCTTACAGCGCCTTCCTCGAGAGCAAATGAAGCTTCTTCATACTCGGGAACCATAGTTCCTGCGACGAAGTAGTAACCGTCTTCACCGTAAACATCCATTCCCGGGTCATCATTGTATTCTTCAACCATTTTCATGAAGTCTTCACCGTTGTTAATCTTTGCGAGAACCTCTTCAGCTTCCGCTTTTGCGGCAGCCTTTCCGGCTTCAACAGCGGCAGCTTTTTCCTCGTCTGTACCTTCGGTAGGTGCATCGGGGAATTTAACGAGAAGCTGCTGGGTTCTTATATAACCGGCATCCTTAACAGCCTGAAGCATTTCATCGGGTGTATAACCCAGAGGAGCTCCTTCGTCAAAGTACAGGTGGTTGAAAATTTTGTTTGCAATGGAGTAGAGGCTCATGGTGTATCGGTAAAGTGCATCGGTGAAGAAGGAATCTTCAAGAGCCTGCTCGTAAGTATAAGTACTTCCTTCAACGTTCATACTGTCGATTGTCTGCTGAACTGAAGTGGCAATTTCATCTTTTTCTTCTTCGGTAAGAGGCAGATTAAACTTAACTGCCATAAGCTGATATGCTGTGGTTTGCTTGAAGTAACTGAGCACCTCATCCTTGAGAGAAGCTATGTCCTCTTCGGTCAGACGGTTTTCTTCAGCCGCTTCTTCGGTCCAAAGTGCATCATCTCCGCCGTCAAGAGAAGCCTTGATGTTGAGGTAGGGATATCTGTATTCCTCGATGGTGACGGGGACACCGTTGATTTTCAGCACATATTCGGGAACAACTTTTTCACCGTTGTTGTCGATGTAACCGGTCTGCTCGCCTTGAGGAACAAAGTAAGTAACCTGCTCGAGGTCTATACCGGAAAGGTCGAAAGGCTCTGCTTCGGAGGTTTTATCCTCATTGGTTGCTTCACCGTTCTGAGTTGCATCGGGTTGTTCGTCAACGGGCGGTGTGGTGTTATTGCATGCGGTGAATGCACACATGATCATAACGGTACACAAAAGTACAGCCGCCAGTGTAATAAGCTTTTTCATAATTTTCTCCGTTCTTTTAATAATTTTGGCAAGTCTGTAAAACACTTACCCTACTATTGTATCATACTATTTGCATTATATTATGTACGAAGTTTAAAGATTTATATATAGAAAAGTAGGGTGGTAAACCCTACTTTTCCGCAAATATTAATCAGTTGTTTTTCATTGCGATGGCCTTTTTAGCCTTGTCGGCGATATCAGCCGCGGTAAGACCGTAAATCTTGAGCAGTTCTTCTGCAGGACCGGATTTACCGAATGTGTCCTGAATACCTACTTTGAGCACGGGTACGGGCTTTTCTTCGCAAAGTGCTTCGCAAACAGCACTACCCAGACCGCCCACAACGCTGTGTTCTTCGGCAGTAACGATAGCACCGGTTTCCTTAGCGGCTTTAATAAGAATGTCCTTATCAATAGGCTTGATGGTTGCTATGTTGATAACTCTTGCGCTGATACCTTCAGCCGCCAGCATCTTAGCCGCTTCAATAGCCTGAGCAACCATAATACCGGTTGCAACAAGAGTAACATCCTTACCGTCGCTTATCATATCACCCTTGCCGATTTCAAACTTGAAGGTGTCGGTGTCGTAAATTACAGGTACGCTGAGACGTCCGAATCTGAGGTAAACGGGACCGTCAAACTCAATAGCTGCCTTAACAGCCGCGCGTGCTTCGGTAGCATCTGCGGGGGTGAGAACTACCATTCCGGGGATAACTCTCATGAGAGCGAGGTCCTCGTTGCACTGATGTGTTGCGCCGTCTTCGCCAACGGTAATACCTGCATGGGTAGCACCTATTTTAACGTTGAGGTGAGGGTAGCCGATGGAGTTGCGGATAGGCTCAAATGCACGGCCTGCCGCGAACATTGCAAAAGAACTTGCAAAGGGGATTTTTCCGGTGGTTGCAAGACCTGCCGCAACAGAGATCATATCGCCTTCAGCAATACCGCAGTTGAAGAATCTCTCGGGGTACTTTTTGATGAAGGTGGCAGTTTTGGTGGACTTGGAAAGGTCAGCGTCCAGAACTACGATTCTTTCGTCGCAGCCGAACTCAGCCAGAGCGTTACCATATGCTTCACGGGTAGCAATTTTTTTACCGATTTCGTATATACTCATTGTTGTGATACTCCTTTAATCTAAAAATATTACAGATTTGCGTTTGCAGCGGTGATTTCGGCAATGGCCTGCTCGTACTGTTCCTTGTTGGGAGCGGTACCGTGCCAGGAAGCTTCGTTTTCCATGAAGGAAACGCCCTTACCCTTGATACATTTTGCAATGATTACGGTGGGCTTATCACTGGTTTCGGAAGCCTTGACTGCACTTTCTATTTCGTTGAAATCGTGACCGTTGATAACGATTACGTTCCAGCCAAACGCCTTGTATTTTTCGTCTAAGGGAGTAGGATTCATAACCTTGGTTATGTCGCCGTCAATCTGAAGACCGTTGAAGTCAACAAACGCGCAGAGATTATTCAGCTTATAGTGAGCCGCAAACATTGCAGCCTCCCAAACCTGACCTTCTTCCTGCTCGCCGTCGCCCATGATTGCGAATACTTTATAATTCTTGTTGGAAATCTTTGCTGAAAGAGCCATACCGCAGGCAGCGGAAATACCCAGACCGAGAGAACCGGTAGACATGTCAACGCCGGGAACCCCCTTCATATCGGGGTGACCCTGCAGAATGCTGTCGGAATGTCTGAAGGTTTTGAGAAGCTCGGTGGAGAAGAAACCTCTGTTAGCCAGAGTAGCATAAAGTGCGGGAGCAGTGTGACCCTTGGACAGTACGAAACGGTCACGGTCTTCCCATTTGGGATTTTTGGGATCAATATTCATCTTTTCAAAGAAAAGATAAGCCATAATGTCAGCTATGGAGATTGAGCCGCCCGGATGACCGGAATTTGCGCTGTAAACGCACTCAAGTGCACCCATTCTGATATTGTTGGCAATTTTTTGTAATTCTTTAACTCTTGCCTCTTGCATGTTGTAAATCCTCCTGAAAATGTTTTATATTATATTTTTTTTGCTCGAAATTAAAGTCTGCCGATAAGATCGGCAAGCGCTCCTTCGTTGTTGGAGCAAACTATTATATCGGATATATCTTTTATAATATCCAATGAGTTGGACGGGCATACGGCGACATCCGCCGATTTCAGCATATCGTAGTCGTTTTCGTAATCACCCACGGCATATACTTTTGCATCAGGCAGTTCAAGCACCTTTTTAAGCTTTGCCAGTGCTTTGCCCTTGGTTGCATCCTTGTGCATGAATTCCACAAGGGTAGGGGCGGTGACTACGATTGAAAAACCGTATTCATTTATGCTTTCGGCAAATTCCCTGATTTTTTGAATGCTTTCCGCGGGTGCAGAAAATACCGCTTTGTAAAGCTTCATTTCAAAAAGCTTTTCCTTTGGTAATTCGGGAATACCGTTTCGGTAAACGGGAAGATCGTTTTTTGATACGTTTTCAAGGTTATAAGTAACAAATCCGTTTTCCACATTCCATCTGACACCGATTCCCGGAAATTCATTTTCTACCCGCTGAGCAAATTCTTTTGCCGCTTCGGGGGGCATCACTACCTCTTCTGAACGGATATCAGTGGAAAAATCGTAAAGATACGCACCGTTTGAAAGTATCGCGGGCATATTGTTAAGACTGATGGTATCCGGAATTATCTTTTTAAGAATACTCTCGTTACGTCCGGTGGAAAAGCTGAAATGTCCGCCGTTTTGTGTGAAATATTTTACAGCCTCCACATTGTTTTGTGTCGGCTTGGAATTGTCATCGAAAAATGTACCGTCAAGATCGGTCACAATTATTATGTTATCAAACTTAGCCAAGATATTTTTCCTCAATTATATTGATAAGATGGGCGACAGCACCCTCGTTGTTGCAGCAAACCATGAAGTCAGATGCTTGTTTTACTTTGTCCATTGCGTTTTCGGGACATACTGCATAATCAGCAGCTTCAAGCATCTCAAGGTCGTTTTCATAATCTCCGATTGCAAAAATCTTCGATTGCGGAAAAGATTTTTTGATATATTCAATCGGCCTCGCTTTTGTAGCACCTGCGGGGTCGACTTCAATGTATCCTTCACCACCGGTTGTGCACTGCACATATTCACCGTAAACATTCTGAATGTGATCGCGCATGGAGTCAATAATGCTTTGCGGTCCCACAAAAAATATTTTCTGGACGTCAAGTGTTCCGATTTGCTCATGCTTTATTACATGGGAAAATTCGGGATAAGTTGTTTTGAAGTACTCAAAATTTCCCTTTTCGAATCTTTCGACAGCATAAAATTCATGGATTGTACGAAGCGTAAACGTGACACTGCCCGAAAAAGACATAATATAACGTGAAATGTCACAAACCGCATTTTTGTTTATAAAAATTGTATCAAGCGGTAAATCATTTTTCGCATCGTAAATGCATGAACCGTTATGTATACCGAGTGGGGCGGTAACCAGATGCATTATTTCGGGAAAGCGCAGAGCAACGGTGGTATAACCACGTCCCGTGTTAAATGTAAAACGTCCGCCGTTTTTGTTAAAGTACTCAATGGCTGACACATTTTCGAAAATAATCCTTGAATCATTCCCGAGAAAAGTCCCGTCCATGTCGGAGGCAATAACAATGTTATCAAATTTACCCAATGTATTTCTCCTCGATTATGCGGATAAGATCAGCAACAGCACCTTTGTCATGGTGGCAAACATGGATTTGTGCGACTTCTTTTACTTTGTCCATTGCGTTGTCCGGGCATGCACCGAAATCCGCAGTTTTTATCATGTCAATATCGTTTTCATAATCGCCAATGGCAAAAAACTTTGCATTCTCCAAGCCCTCGAGCTTTCTGAGATGTGGTATAACTATTGACTTTTTAACTCCCTTTGGCATTATTTCTATGTACCCGGAGCCTGCAGAAGTACATTCAACTGTGTCTGAAAAAGTGTTTTCGATATATTCACGCACGGAAGCTATTTTTTCCGTATTACCTGAAAATACGATTTTGTTTACAGAGCGTTTTGTTGCCTCATCAACAGTGAGCGCAAAGCAACGTTCGGGCCAACGCTTTGCAAATATATCAAAATCACCGGAGCTTCTTCCGTCTATTTTAAGAAAAGAAAAAGCACAGCGGAATGTAAAATCAATACTTTCGGGCAATGTCAGAAGGTATTCGGTGACATCATTTACTGCTTTTGGCACTATGCAAATTTCGTCAAAAATTTCTTGTTTTTGTGTGTCAAACAAATAGCATCCGTTGTGAAAGCCTATCGGGGCATTTACGGCGTCGACAGCACCATCCAACGATGCAACGGCAGGATGGTTACGTCCCGTCACAAATGTGAATTTTCCGCCGTTTTGACGGAAATATTCAATAGCCTTCATGTTTTCGGGCACAATCCTTGATTTTGAAGCCAAGAAAGTTCCGTCCATATCGGAAACGATAACAATGTTACTGAATTTTGCCACTTGGCATACCTCTGAGCTTTTCCAGAAATTTAGTAAAATAGTCGGGCAACTTACCGCTGAAAAACAGCTCTTGCTTTGTTATGGGATGGACAAAGCCTATTTCTTTAGCGTAAAGAAGCTGACCGTTGAACTTGTTTTTGTCTTTCTTCACAAAAGACGATGCGTAAACATCGTCACCTACAACGGGGTGACCAAGATAATTCGTATGAACTCTTATCTGATGTGTACGACCTGTTTCCAGTGTCAGCTCCGTGTAAGTGTAATTGTCGAAACGCTCCAGCACTCTGTAATGGGTTACGGCGTTTCGCACACCTTGTTTTTCCTTGTCATATACTGCCATTTTCTTTCGGTCGCTTGGGTGGCGCCCGATTGGCATATCCACCGTTCCGCTGTCGCTTTTCAGCCGGCCGTAAAGTATAGCGTGATAGCGTCTGACAAAGGAATGAACTTTTATTTGTTCCGCAAGGCCCTCATGAGAAGCATCGTTTTTGGCTATAATCAGAAGTCCTGCGGTGTTTTTGTCAATTCTGTGAACTATTCCCGGGCGTATTTTGCCGTTTATTCCGGAAAGGGAATCTTTGCAATGATGCAACAGAGCGTTTACAAGTGTACCGCTGTAATTGCCGGCAGCGGGATGTACTACCATACCCTGCGGCTTGTCTACCACCAATAAATCGTTATCTTCGTATACAATATTAAGCGGTAAATCCTCCGCAACCGTGTCTATTGCCACGGGGGCATCAATCTGCAGATATACGGCATCACCGGAATTCAGGATAAGATTCTTTTTAGCCGGTTTGCCGTTTACTGTAATCTTTTCGTTTTCACACATCTGTGCGGCATGTGAACGCGTCATTTCGGCGTTTTTCGCCAAGAACATATCAAGGCGTATGCCGTTTTCACTGCATGTTATCAGTTTTTCCATCGGCACTGTCCTTGCTTTTTTTGCTTTTTTCTTGTGAAATAATATCGGTTATCAGCCAAAGTACCAGCAAAACGGCACCTACCGTCACGGCACAGTCGGCAACATTGAATACCGGAAAATCGATGAGCTTGAAATATATAAAATCCACCACTGCACCGTCAGTGTAAAACAATCTGTCTATCATATTCCCGATGCCGCCACCGATAATCATGGCAAGCGAGATTCTGAAAAGCCTACCGCTTTCTTTGGAACAGAAAAGACAAACCAGCATGAGAATAATGGCGACTGCGGATACTGTCATAAATATCCATCGGCTGTCAGCCAGCATTCCCCATGCCGCACCGCGGTTTCGTACAAAGTGGAATTCCAGTATACCGTCTATAATGGGATAACTGCGAATAGGGGCGAGCAGAGTCAACGCCCAATATTTGGTTATCTGATCGGCTGCTACCACCAAAATTATAATAAATAACGCTAACATCTGCTCTCCCTGAAATTCAAATTAATTAACCGTTTATGATATCACGGCAACGGTGGCAAATAGCCTGACCTGCCTCGTCGGTGTCATACTCGGTGACGTACATCCAGCAACGTGCGCACTTCTCGCCGTCTGCGGGAGCGACCTTTACGGCTATACCGCTGTCGGTTTCGTTGAATGCATCTGCAGGCGCCGCATCGTATGAAAGCTCAACCTGAGAAACAATAAATACAGTGGCAAGCATATCCTTGAAGCTTTCAAACTGCGCCATAACATCGCTGCCCTTTTCACCGTAAACGGTGATTTTCGCCTCAAGAGATTTACCGATAACCTTTTCGGCACGCGCTTTTTCAAGTGCTTTCATAACATCGTCGCGGAAATCAAAGAGGTGATTGTATTTTTCCTCAACAGCCGCGTTTACATACAAGGGGTTTACGCACGGCATATCGTTGAAGAATACACTTGCGGTATCTTCATCGGCGGTATGAGCCATGTGTGTCCAGGTTTCCTCGGCGGTGAAGGAAAGGATAGGAGCGATAAGGCGGGTAAGAGAGTTTGCAATAATATACATTGCGGTCTGCGCCGAACGGCGTGCGAGAGATTTTGCATTTTCGACATAAACTCTGTCTTTTGTAATGTCAATATAAAGCTTTGACATGTCGATTGTACAGAAATTATGAATGTCGTGATAGATATAATGGAAAGTATAGCTGTCATATGCAGCACGTACACGTTCAACGAGACCATTGAGACGGGAAAGAGCCCACTTATCTATTTCCACCATATCTTCGTACTTAACTGCATCAACGTTGGGGTCAAAAGCATTTTCGCCTTCACCTACGTTGGCAAGGAGTATTCTGATGGTATTTCTTATCTTTCTGTATATTTCGGAAAGCTGTTTGAGAATATCCTTGGAAATTCGCTGGTCGCCTGTTATATCAACGCTGGAAACCCACAGACGCAGAACATCCGCACCGTATTCTTTGGTAACCTGCAGAGGGTCAATACCGTTGCCCAGTGACTTGGACATCTTTTTACCTTCGCCGTCCACTGTCATACCGTGGGTTATAACACCCTTGTAAGGAGCCACACCGCGTGTAGCAACGGAGGTGAGAAGGGAGGACTGGAACCATCCGCGGTACTGGTCGTTTCCTTCAATATATAAGTCCGCAGGGAATGCATGATTTTCTCTTTCCAGAACAGAAGCATAGGAAGAACCGGAGTCGAACCATACGTCCATTATATCGGTTTCCTTTTCAAGCTCGTGGCATCCGCATTCGCACGCGCAAAGCTCACCCAGGATTTCTTTTGCACTGTACTTGTACCATGCGTCCGAGCCTTCTTTTCTGAACAGGTCTGCAACGGCTTTTATGGTTGCCTTGGAAATTATGGGCTTGTGGCAGTCCGCACAGTAGAATATCGGAATCGGCACACCCCAGATACGCTGACGCGAGATACACCAGTCCGCACGGTCGCGAACCATGTTTTCAATTCTCTGTTCGCCCCAGTCGGGAATCCATTTGACAGATTTGATTGCCGCGAGAGCTTCATCCTTAAAGCCGTCAACAGAACAGAACCACTGCTCGGTAGCACGGTAAATAATAGGACTCTTGCAACGCCAGCAGTGAGGATACTGATGGACGATTTTTTCAACAGCAAGAAGTGCTCCGCTTTCGCGTATATCGTTGAGAATAGCAACATTTGCTTCTGCAACGGGCAAGCCGTTATACTTGCCTGCAAGCTCGTTGAGACGTCCCTTGGAGTCAACGGGAACGATAATATTTTCCTTCAGATTTTTGTATTTGAGGCATACCTGATAGTCCTCAAGACCATGACCGGGCGCAGTATGGACAGAACCCGTACCGCTGTCAAGACTTACGTGGTCGCCTACAATGATGGGGGATACACGGTCAATGAAAGGATGTGCACATTCGATGAACTCGAGGTCGCTTCCCTTAAACTTGGCAAGACACTCACCGTTTTCAAGACCTGCCGCTTTTTCGGTGGAAGCGATAAGCTCGGTTGCGAGTACATAGCACTCGTCGCCGTATTTCATTACGGAATATTCAAAATCGGGTCCTACGCAAATTGCCATATTACCCGGAAGAGTCCAGGTTGTGGTGGTCCAGATTACAAAGTATATCTTTTCACCTTTAAGCTGAGAGAAAACTCCCTTATCATCTGTTACGAGGAATTTTACGTAGATGGAATCGCAGGGGTCATCGCTGTATTCGATTTCAGCTTCCGCCAGAGCGGTTTCGTCATGAGCACACCAGTAAACAGGCTTCATACCCTTGTAGATGTACTTCTTTTCAGCCATTTCACCGAATATTTCTATCTGCTTTGCTTCAAACTCGTTCTGCAGTGTGAGGTAAGGATGATCATAGTCGCCAAGTGAACCAAGACGCAAAAACTGTGTTTTTTGATTATTGACACAGTTTTTTGCAAATTCGGTGCAAAGAGCACGGAATTTGACGGGGTCGGTGGCATTGCGGTTAATGTTGTGCTTCTTTATCATCTGAAGCTCAATAGGCAGACCGTGAGTGTCCCAACCGGGAACATATGGCGCCTTAAAGCCACTCATGTTTTTGTTTTTGATGACAAAGTCTTTTATGATTTTGTTGAGGGCATGACCGATGTGAATATCACCGTTTGCGTAAGGGGGACCGTCATGCAGAACAAACAACGGCTTACCGTCATTTTTCTCCATCAATTTGTCATAAAGCTTTTCTTCTTCCCATTTTTTCTGTATCTCCGGCTCTTTTTGAGGGAGATTGGCACGCATGGGGAAAGAAGTAATCGGTAAATTAAGCGTGCCGGCGTAATCTTTTTTCTCAGATGCCATGTCTATTTGCTCCTATTCGTTGTGAATTATATTATTCCTGGTCATTACTGCCCTTTGAGGCATTGTCGGAAGATTTTGCTTCCGTAAGATCGTAAGAGGATTCGGTATCTATGGAGAGAAGCTGTTTTTTAAGCTCTCCGCCTTCGGGAATGCTGTTTTTTATGGTTTCTATATCAGCGCCTGCGGATTCCTTGAGAAATTTCAACTGCTCTACATACAGATTGAGAACATTTTCACGGAATTCGTCTGCTGAAGCGCGGAGCTTTTCAAGAGCTTCTTTTTCGGCGGCAAGCTTTTTCTCGGTTTCTGAAATTATTTCCTCGCTGCGCTCGCGTATTTTAAGTATAACACCGTCGGCTTTTTCCTGTGACTGTTTGATAATTGTTTCGCCCATCTTCTGAGCCTTGACAAGAGTTTTGCGGATTGCCTCTTCTTCGTCGCTGAGCTGTTCGAGACGCTCGTTTGCCGCAGAAAGCTGTTTGTCAAGCTCCAGATTGGACCTGTAAAGCTCGGTGTACTTTTCGATAATAAAATCAATGTGACTGTCAACTTCTGCGGGATTGTATCCGCGGAAGGACTGAGTGAACTGCTTATTCTTTAATTCATGCGGAGGTATCATAGCATGTTCCTTTCATGTGGATCAAAGATATTTTTTTAGGTTTATGCGTATTTTGTCTTTTTTTGTGAGTCCGCCGTTCTGCTCAAAAATAAACTTTCCCTTTTTGTGCACCGAAAACACATCTCCCGGCTTGAGCGATATATCCGGACGAGTTGCGGTGTTGTGGTTCAAAGTGACCTTACCTTCGGAAATAAGGGAAACCGCACCGCTTCGCGAAGCATGCACGGCTCCTGCCACAACGCTGTCAAGACGTATCGAGGAAACGGTGAATGATATGTTTTCAAACTTTCGCTGTATGTCGGGAACAAAGCCCTCCGGCATCAACGTGCATTTGACGGTAGCACGACCTATTTTAGAAACGGCACCGCACAGATATTGTGCCATATTATCTTCATCGTATATGGCGGCAAAAGCGGTTTTATCATCAGTGAGAACTATATCCCCCAATATTTCACGCTTGACACCGCACCCCAGAATAGCTCCCATGCAATCACGATGCGAGAGGGAAGAAAACTTGTCGGCAGTAAACTTTAAAAAGGATATAGGGAAATTTTCCCGGTTTGGAGTGTCGGGAAAAATGCCGAGGCATTTGCGCTCGGCATCATTGTATCCGCCCCAAAACATATAATCATGAAATGCAAGTGATTTCAAAACTTCGGTAATTTCACACTGCTCTTTTTCATCGCAAAAACCCAGCGTGAAACTCATATACCGCTCGCGTGCGTTGTAGACGGCATCAGATATTCTGTTGGCAAGTAAACTGTTTTCCATATGCAATCAGATGACAGGCAACAAAGAACGTATGATAATGATTATAAAGAATGTTACCATGAATGAGGTGTCAATTGGCAGTCCCTGCATGATATTGAAGCGCTCCATAAATGATCTTACGGGTGTAATAATGGGCTCCGTGACAGAATATATGAAATTGACAACGGCATTATCACCCATAGTGGGGATCCAGGAAAGAACTGCGCGTAACATCATCAGAAATTGAACCGCATCCAGTAAAAGCCGCAGGGTTCTGACAAGTGTGGCAATGATATCGTACATAGTGCGGTATTACTCTGCTATGTACTTATATAGCCTCGTGGTCAGAGGTTTCCGCAATGTTTTCTCCGGAAATTGAAACATTGGATGGTGTGATAACAAAGGTGCTGTTGGCAACCTTTTTAAGCTTGCCGTTTACGGCATAAGCAACACCGTTCAAAAAGTCCAGAAGACGTCTTGCAGTCTCCTTGTTGGTTGCTTCAAGATTGAGAAGCACGGTGTTCTTGTTGATAAGATAATCAGCAATCTGAGTGACGCTGTTGTCCAGCTTTTCGGGACGGATAACCTTCATTTCGATGGAAGTTCCGCTGGTCATGTTAACCTTAGAGGTCTCGATTTCTTCGGCACCGCCTACCTGAGTGCGCTCGAATGCGTGGTTTGCGGCAGGAGGGGTGAATTCGTCTGTATCGTAGGGGTTTCTCTCGTCGATTATTTCGTCATCTACATCGCTGTCATCATTGTCGGTGAATAAAAGATTTTTGATTTTGTCGAATGCGCTCATGGTAATATACCTCCGAGTTTTATTAATTTTCAGCATAATTGCGGGCACCGAAAATGCCCGAACCTATTCGAATCATGTTGGAGCCGTAATCCATTGCGGCAATATAATCGTTGGACATTCCGAACGAAAGTACATGAATATATATATTATCTAATTTTTTGCGCGAAATGTCAATATATAAATCCCTAATTTTCTTCAAATAATAAGACTGTTCATCAAAATTTTTAAAAATTGGCGGTACGAACATCAAACCTTTTACCGATATGTTTTCAAACTGTGAAAAAACTTTTAACGTGGCTTCCAGATTTTCGGGACTGACCCCCGACTTTGCTTCTTCGTTTCCGATGTTGACCTCCACCAGAATATCCATTACCTTGCCGATGGCCTTGCAGCGTTTGTCTATTTCCTGTGCCAGCGAAAGCCTGTCGACCGACTGTATCATGGATACCTTGTCGACAATGTACTTTACCTTGTTGGTCTGAAGAGCACCGATGAAATGTATTTTCACGTTGTCCTTGTTGATGTCATCGTACTTGTCAAGCAGCTCCTGGACCTTGTTTTCACCTATATGAGTTATACCACATTCAATAGCGTAATTGATAAGTTCCGGTGAATTCATTTTGGTGGCTGCAAGTAATACTACGTCACGGTCTCCGATTTCATTTTTTATTCTGTCGATGTTTTCTTTTATCTGCTTTTTCTTTTCTTCAATGTTCATCAGTTGACCACCTTTCCGTCGTAAAGCTCTTTTCCTTTTGTGATGACGGCGTCATACAACGCCAGATAATCATATGTTGTGTCAATAAGTCCTTGTGCAACCTTCTCTTTGTTTTCGTCTCTGTTTTCGGGTGCCACGGGATTCACAAGATAAAACGTATCACTTTCAAAAATCCGCTCTATACGCTTGAAAACCACTTCACTGCCCTTGAGCGCATAAACGCCCTCTTCTTCACCCAGAATGCGTAGTGCAGACTTGGGAATCTTTAAACCCGTGTAACTTTTTTTAACTATCTGCGCTTCCTGTTGCCTTGTATAATCAAATCCGTCCGGCTCGGAAAGTGTCTTGAAAACCAATACGGCAGTAGCGCGATCGGTTTGCGTCAGCTTTGCATCAAGACGGAATTCTATGCGTTTGCCGGAGGAGTACGGAAAGATGAGTTCATAAGTTTCTCCTTCGTGAAGCTCCATGCAGGAGTTTTTATCCACCTGACATAAAATATACCACCAGAAGTCCGTGATTATCTTTCCTGCGTTATTATTTTTCAGCGTCTCGTCCGCTTGTGCGGAACGCATTTCTTCAAATGAGTCTACCGACATTTCTTTCAGCTTTTCAGGGGAGAATATATTCTCGTATCCGTCCACTGCGGTGGAAAAATACCCACCTTCGGTGGTTACAACAGCACTTTTAAGTCCCGTGAGTGAGTGGGAAAGATTGGTCTTTTCATTTTCAAGCTGCTCGATTTTCTCCTCGAAACCTTCGGTCTTTTTGGAAAGAATCTGACGTTTGTTCAGTATGGTGAGAAGCTCGTCACCTTTCTGGGCGGATAATCTGAAATCTCTGTTAAGAGCATTGGCTTTTATGGCTATCAGATTTTCGGTTATCTGCTGATCGATTTTTGAAATGTCCAATATGATGTTGTTTTTGTCTATGGCACTGTCCTCGAGCACCTTTATTTTCCGCTCTGTTTCAAGTATCTGAGATTGAGTGTCGGCGAGCAGCTCGCTTTCGTAGATATTGGCTACAATCGAATTTTTGGAAACCTTTTCACCCTCGTCGGCAATGTAGTATGCCACGCCGTCGGTGGGGCGGGGAAGCACTGTTTCGGAGCGAAGTATATAGCCTGTTATGTCAAGCTTCTGCTCGACGGTAGCCATGCCTATATGCTCTGTACCCACATCGGTGGAAAAAGTGCGCATAAACCATATCCCCACATACAACAGTGCGGCGGCACAGGCTCCGATTGCTAAAAGACTTTTTAATGATTTTGAAAATTTCACTTGAGAAAACTCCTTACGATTTGCTCTGCGTCTTGTAAATCGCCCTTGTCAACATAAAGTCTTACCATGTTTTCGTAACGTCTGAACCAGGTCAGTTGACGCTTGGCGTAATTACGTGTGGATTTCTTGAGAGATTCAACAGCTTGCTCTAATGTTATAACACCGTCAAAATACGGCTTTAGCTCTTTGTATCCGATAGCCTGATATGCCGTAGGTGAATCTGCAACCTTGAGCGCGTTACGTGCTTCTTGCTCAAGTCCTGCCTCCAGCATTTTATCCACACGCAGATTTATGCGTTGGTACAGCTTCTCGCGATCCTCGAAAAACAGCCCCAGAATAAGATACTCGTACTCGCTCTTTTTTACACGGGACTCTTTTTCATTCTGAGTAAGTGTCTTTCCTGTACAATGATAAAACTCCAGACCGCGTATTATCCGCTTTATGTCATTTGCGTGGAGTCTGGCAGCACATTCGGGGTCAACGCCGGCAAGCTCATCCAAAAGGACCTGACCGCCGGATAATTCCGCACGTCGGTTTAGCTCGGCACGGTAGTTTTCATCTTCCGAAAACTCTCCGAATTCCGTGTTGTTTATAAGGCTGTCGATGTAAAGCCCTGTTCCTCCTGCAATAACCGGAATTTTTCCGCGGGAAACTATATCCTTTATAGCCGTATCTGCCATGCTTTTGAACTGCGATACGCTGAACGGTTCGCTGGGGTCCACAATGTCAATCAGATGGTGCACAATGCCGTCCATTTCCTGTGCGGTGGGTTTTGCGGTTGCAATGTCCATGCCTTTGTATATCTGCATAGAGTCGGCTGAGACCACTTCTCCGCCGAACTTTTTGCATATGTCTATGGCAAGGGATGTTTTTCCGCTTGCAGTGGGTCCCGCAATGATTATTGCCTTATTCATGCTCCACCTGCTGTATCAGCATCGCATCGCCAAACGAAAAGAAACGGTATTTCTGCTCTACGGCTTCTTTGTACGCCGCCATGGTGTTATCGTAGCCGTACAGTGCGCATACCAGCATTATCAGCGTGCTTTCGGGAAGATGGAAGTTGGTGATGAGACTGTCTATGACATTGAATTTGTAACCGGGATAGATGAAAATATCCGTGTAACCCGATGATTGCTTTATGCAGCCCTCTTTTGCGAAAGCACCCTCCAGTGTACGGCAGGAGGTGGTTCCGACGGCGATTACTTTTTTGCCGTTTTTCTTTGTTTCCAGTATCATTCCGGCGGTTTCTTCGGAAAGACTGTAAAACTCAGAGTGCATTTTGTGTCCTGAAAGATCCTCGGATTTTACGGGGCGGAAAGTCCCCAGGCCTACGTGAAGCATGACGGTTGCGATATTTACACCCTTCGCACGTATTTTTTCAAGCAGCTCCGGGGTGAAATGAAGTCCTGCGGTAGGTGCTGCGGCAGAACCCTCGGTTTTTGCATAAACCGTCTGATAGCGACTTTTGTCCCTCAGCTTTTCATGTATGTACGGCGGAAGCGGCATGTTGCCGACCTCGTCCAGGATTTCAAAAAAGGTTTTGGAACGGTCGTAGTCGAATTTTAGTATTCTGTTTCCGCCTTCGACGGTGTCAAGCACTTCGGCTTTGAGAGTATCTCCGAAATCAAGAACAGTTCCGGGACGGGCTTTTTTGCCGGGACGTGTGAGCGCCTCCCAGACTCCGTCTGCTTTTTGCTCCAGCAGTACAACCTCGGTGAGCGCACCGCTTTCGCGTTTTGCCCACAGGCGCGCGGGAATAACCTTGGAATCGTTTATGACAAGCAGATCTCCCGGCTCGAGATATTCGGTTATGTCAAAAAAGTGACGGTGAGTTATTTTTCCGTCGTCACAAACAAGAAGCCTCGACGAGTCGCGTGGCTCCACCGGTACCTGTGCAATAAGTTCTTCCGGCAGGTAATAATTGTAAGTTGAGCGTTTGAGAAAGTCCAAAACAGTACCCTTTCCTATTAAAATAGAAAAAATATTCGATTATTTTAAAAAATATGCGCAAAATTGACAAAAAACATTTGACAAAAATAAAAATTAGTGATAAAATATAGTGTGATTATATTATACACCATAAAGTTTTAATTTTCAACTGTTTTTTTCGGATGATAGCAAAATTTTTTATTAACCGCATATAATGTTATCATTCGGACGGAAAGGACCATGATTTATGAAGAAAACTGTTTTTCGCGGAGCAGCTACCGCACTTATCACACCCTTCAAGGACGGAAAGATAGATTACGAATCTTTTGGACGCCTCATAGATTTTCAGATAGACGGCGGAATTGATGCACTTGTAGTTTGCGGAACTACCGGCGAACCATCCACGCTGGATGATGCCGAACACATCAACGCAATGGAATACTGCATTCAGCGTACCGCAGGACGTGTTCCCGTGCTTTGCGGAACCGGAAGTAACGATACTGCATATGCGATATCTCTCTCTAAGAGAGCATGCGAAATGGGCGCAGATGCACTTCTTATGGTGACACCATACTACAATAAAACCAGTCAGCGCGGTCTTGTAAAGCATTTCAATGCGGTTGCTGACAGTGTTGATAAGCCCATTATCGTTTACAATGTTCCCGGCCGTACGGGTCTTTGCATAAAGCCTGAGACTTATGCCGAGCTTGCAAAGCACCCCAACATAGTTGCTTTTAAGGAAGCGGGCGGAGATATGTCGGCTATTGCCCACACCATGGCGCTGTGCGGTGACGAGCTTACGTTGTATTCGGGAAATGACGACCAGATCGTCCCCATAATGTCTTTGGGAGGAAGCGGCGTTATTTCCGTGCTGTCTAACCTTATTCCCCGCGAGGTACATAATATCTGTGCACTCTTTGAACAGGGTAAAACCAAAGAAAGCCTTAAGCTTCAGCTTAAGTACCATGATCTTATTTCTGCACTGTTCTGCGAAGTAAATCCCATTCCCGTAAAGGCGGCTATGGCACTCATGGGATATTGCAACGGTGAGCTTCGTCTGCCTTTGTGCGAAATGGAAGAAAAGAATGCGGCTAAGCTTGCATCCATAATGAAAGAACTCGGAATTATAAAATAATATATTACCCCGAAAGGTATCGAAATGACAAATATTATTCTCACAGGCGCGTTGGGCAGAATGGGAAGATTTATCACTGCCAAGGTTGCCGAACTCGATGATTTCAACATAACCGCGGCAGTCGATATTACTACGGACGCCGGTTACCCGTATCCGTTGTACTCTTCTTTAAAGTGTATCCCTTCGCCTGACGGTATTATTATTGATTTTTCAAATCATGCTCTTACAAATGAACTTCTTGATTTTGCTGTCACAAACAACCTTCCGTGTGTAATTTCCACCACGGGACACACCGAGGAGGAAAAGCAGAATATATATGCAGCTTCCGAAAAAATTCCGGTTTTCTATTCGTACAATATGTCTATCGGTATAAATCTCATCACCGAGCTTTCCAAAAAGGCGGCGGCTCTTCTGGGCACGAACTTCGACATCGAAATCGTAGAAAAGCATCATAACAAAAAGCTGGATGCTCCCAGCGGCACTGCACTTATGATCGCCGACGGAATAAGTGAGGTTATGGACGAAAAGCCGGAATACGTGTTTGACAGATTCTCCGTCCGTAAGGAAAGAAGCAAAAATGAAATAGGCTTTTCTTCTGTGCGCGGCGGAACCATTGTGGGCGAACATGACGTTATTTTCGCCGGATACAACGAGGTAATAACATTGTCTCACCATGCCGCATCCCGTGAGGTTTTTGCGATGGGTGCAATACGCGCGGCTGAATTTCTTGCCGGAAAGCCTGCGGGAATGTATAATATGAAAAATCTGATTGGAAACATATGATGGAAAAAAAAGACAAGAAATTTTCGAAATTTCCCCGCGACAATGGTCATTCCCCCAAAAAGCGCGATGACCGCTTCGACGGTAACAGACGTGACACACGTCGTAATTTTGATGATCAGCCCCGCGAGGAGCTCTCCGAAAGCGGTATAGTGGCGGGACGAAACGCCGTGCGTGAGCTTTTGAAAAGCGGAAGGGATATAGATAAGATATTCACTCAGGCGGGTGAGCGCGAGGGTTCGATTGTAGTTCTTGCGGCGGAAGCAATTTCACGCGGAATACCGGTTGTGGAAACAGAAAAAAGCAAGCTCGATGCACTTTCTGGCTTTACTTCCCATCAGGGTATAGTAGCCATGGCGGCGTTCAAGGGCTACTCCACCATAGATGAAATACTTGCCATTGCCCGGGAACGTGGTGAAAAACCCTTTGTTGTCATAGCGGACGAAATATGCGATCCGAATAATCTGGGCGCTCTGATACGTTGCTGCGAGGGTGCCGGTGTACACGGGATTATTATTCCAAAGCGCCGTAGTGTGGGACTCAGTCCTGCCGTTGCCAAGGCTTCCGCGGGGGCGGTTGAACACATGGCTGTTGCCAAAGTGACAAACATAAATTCCGCTGTGGAGGAGCTTAAGCAGAAAGGACTGTGGATAATGGCATGCGAAGCCGACGGACAGCCTTATGATGAAATGGATTACGATATTCCGCTGTGCATCATCATGGGAAGTGAGGAAAACGGTATATCCAAGCAGGTAATCAAAAACTCCGATTATGTAATATCCCTGCCCATGAAGGGAAAGATAAATTCGCTTAATGTTTCCTGCGCCGCGGCAGCAGTGCTTTACAGAGTAGTGAGCGGCAGAAAATAAAATAAGAGGAAGGATAAGTTATGGCAAATGTTTATAAAATAAGCAAGGATCCACAAGGCTTGTTTAAAAAGCCACCGACATATTTCTTTCGCAATTATAAAGGCGGTCGCGCAACGGAAAATGACCTCTCTGTGCAAGACAACGGCGTCGCTCTGACAAATGCTTCTTTGGCTGATAATTTGCGCACCAAGGATGTTGACGATCTTGTAAGTGTAGCGCGCGAGGATGAAACCGGAATACCCGATGACGGAACCGTTATTTACGGGATTACCAGCACTCCTCCCGAAAAGGTTGTAAAGCCTGGAAAGGTTACAACCGGACGCGAGCTTGATGAAACTGACATGCTCATGATGAAGACTTTTGCCTCCGATGAAGCGCAACCGGATGATGGCGAGCATGATGCTGACACAAAACGCAAAAAAAGGCGCGGCGAAAAACTCAGAAGCACCATACAGGTGGATGAGGATATACGCTCGCTTTACGATGCTGAGGAAGAAGAAAAAGAAGTCAAGCTTCCTGAGGAAAAAACATCCTCTATCCCCGGCGAGGTTGACCACGGACCGTTGCTTTTTGATGACGATGACGACAATCCTTACAATGATGAGGATGACGAAGCGGCTGAAACATATGATAACGACGAATATGACGAGCCTGACATAGGTGAATATACCGATCCCGAGGATGCAGATAAGTTCAAGCAGCATTACCGAACCAAGTCTCTTGTCGACTTGCTGTTGGGTGTAGGTGCTGTAATAGCTCTGTTTGCATTGCTTTACATAGAAAGCTTTTCATTTATGCCTTCTTTACCGCGCCCTGCTTTTCTTAAGCCCGAGAATTTCCGTCTTGTGCTTATATTGGTGGATATTCAACTTCTGGTTATCGCAGGAGCTTTGGTTTATGAAAGCATAATAGATGGCGCGAAAGCGTTGTTTTCGGGAAACCCAAATCGTAACACGGTTACTGTAAGTGCAATTTTTGTGTGCCTCTTGCATGCAGTTTTTATGTGCTTCACTTCAAATGCAGAAACCCTTTCGCTCTATTCTTCCGTCGGTGCACTGTTCGCGGTTATAAGCGCGTTTTCCAACGCGATGGAGAATAAACGCAATCTTTGCACATTCAATATTATTTCCGGCGAACAGGTGAAATTTGTTGCCGAAAAGACTGACGGCTCGGATGGCGAGCTTAATGAGTTGGGCGATTATCTGCCACAGGATCCTGATATTTTTTCGCTTAAAAAGGCGAAATTTGTCGATGACGCAGTGAGAAATATCAAAACCCCCGCAAGAGCAGAACAGAATTGCAAAATCATCATTCCGCTGGCGCTTATTGCAGCTGTCGTTTACGCGGTTATTACCTATTTCGTTTCCTATGATTTAAACAAATGTATAAACGCTTTCACCGTGATGAGCCTTGTTGCTTTGCCGGCTTCCTCGCTTATTTATATAGCACTTCCGTACTTGGTTGAAAGTCTTAAGATAGCTAAGCGTGGATGTGCGGTTATCGGCGGAGATTCTTTCGAGGAATACAGCTATGCGTCCGTTGTTTCCTTCAACGACGTAGAGGTGCTTCCTTCCCGCGGTATAAAGGTTACCAGTGTGAGAACCTATGGCGAGCATCGTATTGATCACACGCTCATGTATGCCGCACGTGTTTTTAAAACGGTTGGCGGACCGTTGGCGAGTGTTTTTGAAAATTACATAAAGAACGCTGTGGATGAAATTTCGCCTGTGGAAATAATTTCCATCGAACACGACGGTATCAGCGCTGTTGTGGACGGTACCGAGGTGTTTATCGGTAAGAAAAATTTCATGCTGGCATATAACTTCGGTTTTGTCAAGGACAGCATGGATGATGCTTTTGAAAACTCCATAGGTCGCATAATGTACATGACTATCGGCGATAATATTGCTGCTAAGTTCTATATTAAGTATTCCATTTATAAAGGCTTTGAAAAGCTTCTTACCAATCTTGAAAAAGTAGGTATATGCGTAGGCATCAAGACCTGTGATCCCAATATTGATGATATGCTTCTCAAAAAGCTTCTCAGACGTAAGGAATTCCCCGTAAGAATAATCAAATCCGAAGCCCCCCTTCCGTCAGACGATGTCCTTCCCAATGCTTCTTCGGGCATAGTTTGCACATCAAATGCGTTTAATATGCTCAGAGCATTCCTCAGCTGTGATAAGCTTGCAAAGAATGTTTCCCTCAATATAGGAACAAAGTTTATTGCAATGTTCCTGGCATTTGCAATTATTGCATTTTTGTCTGTAATAAATGGCGGCGATATTTCCGGAATTACACCGCAGTTTATAATAATATATCAGCTTTTGTGGTTGATGCCTTGCATAGCTACTGCACTTCTGGGATAAGTTTGTATAAAGTGGGAGGAACTTGCTTTTAAAGTTTCTCCCCGATACTTTTACATACAGGGTTGTTATCCGAATGCTCCGGACAGTATGGCGAGGTGATAATTTGAAAAATATTTTTGAAAAAGACGTTATTTATGTTGTTTGCGGACATTACGGCGTGGGTAAAACCAACATTGCTGTTAATATGGCACTTAACATCCCCAAAGGTGATATTACGCTCATTGACCTTGATATAGTTAATCCCTTTTTCAGATCAGCGGATAACAAATCCGAGCTGGAGGAAAGGGGAGTGAGGGTGATTACGCCGCTTTTTGCTAATACAAATGTGGATGTGCCCTCAATTCCGCCGGATATAAACTCCGTTTTTTATCCGGGCAAAAGTGCTGTTTTTGATGTAGGCGGCGACGACGCCGGTGCCATTGCATTGTGCGGCTTTGCCGAGGGCTTCAAAAAGCGCGGTTACGAGATGTATTATGTTATCAATATGTGCCGTCCGCAGATAGAGGATCCGCAGGATGCGGCAATGATGATGCGCGAAATTGAAAACACGAGCGGCATGAAGTTCTGCGCTATTATCAATAATACAAATCTCGGTGCGGAAACGGATAAAAATATAGTATTGGACGGAATGGAATACGCTCGCAAGGTCTCAAAGCTTACGGGACTGGAAATAGCGGCTACAACGGTGATAGATTCACTGGAAAGTGAGTTTTCATCCGACCAAAAACGAGAAATGGTTTTTATTAAAGACATAACTAAACACTTATATTGCTGAAAAGAGGAGAAAAAATGAAAAGAGTAACATTCAAAAGCGACTTGTGTAAGGGATGCGGCCTCTGCGTATCTGTATGCCCCAAAAAAATAATTTCCCTTGACACTTCCGCTCTCAACAAAAAGGGCTACCATCCTGCGGTTATCACCGATGCGGAAAAGTGCATCGCCTGCGCATTCTGTGCAACAATTTGCCCGGATGTAGTCATCAAAGTTGAAAAAGATTAAAAAGGAGATACATAAATGAGTAAAAAGGTACTTATGAAAGGCAATGAAGCCATTGCCGAGGCTGCTATAAAAGCAGGCTGCCGCTTGTTCTTCGGATATCCCATAACACCTCAGACCGAGGTTGCCGAAACCTTTGCAAAGCGTATGCCCAAGGTGGACGGACTTTGCCTTCAGGCGGAAAGTGAAATAGCCGCCATAAACATGGTTCTCGGTGCGGCTTCCACCGGTAACAGAGTTATGACATCTTCATCCTCTCCCGGAATAAGCCTTAAATCTGAGGGTATTTCTTATATCGTCGGCTCCGATCTTCCCTGTGTTATCGTAAATGTACAGCGCGGCGGTCCCGGTCTGGGCGGTATCCAGCCCTCACAGGCTGACTATTATCAGGCAACTCGCGCACTTGGACACGGTGACCAGCACATTCTTGTTTTTGCACCTGCATCAATTCAGGAAATCGTTGACCTTACAATGGAAGCTTTCGACCTTTCCGATATATACAGAATGCCTGCCATGATTCTTGCCGACGGTGCACTGGGTCAGATGATGGAGCCTGTTGATTTTGAAGCAAGAACTCCCCGCGAAATTCCCGAAAAGACCTGGGCAGCATGCGGACACGGCGGAAAGCGCAAGCATAATATAGTTAACTCCCTCTATATCGAGCCGGATGCTCTTGAAAAAACAGTCCTTGATCGTTTTGAAAAGTATAAGGAAATCGAAAAAACAGAGGTAAAATACGAAGAATATCTTACCGATGATGCCGATATCGTTGTTGTGGCTTACGGAATTACCGCACGTATTGCAAAATCCGCAGTCAATGCTGCACGCAAGAAGGGTATCAAGGCAGGTCTGTTCCGTCCCATAACTCTTTGGCCGTTCCCTGCACAGCAGCTTCTTAAGCTTACCGAGACTGCCAAGAAGTTCCTTACCGTCGAGCTCAGCATGGGTCAGATGGTAGAGGATGTAAGACTTGCAACACAGTTCAAAAAGCCCGTTGAATTTTACGGACGTACCGGTGGTATGATGCCCTCCGTAAACGAGGTTCTCGAGAATATAGAGAAATATGCTGAATAAGAAAGGAAAAATAACATGGTAGTATTTGATAAACCCAAAGCATTGACCGATGTACCTTTTCACTACTGCCCCGGATGTACACACGGTATCGTGCATCGTCTGGTAGCTGAAGTGATTGACGAATTCGGCATAGAAGGCGACACCGTAGGTATTGCACCCGTCGGATGCTCGGTTTTTGCATATAATTATTTCAACTGCGATATGATAGAAGCTCCCCACGGACGTGCTCCTGCCGTTGCAACCGGTGTAAAGAGAGCTATGCCTGATAAGTTCGTATTCACCTATCAGGGCGACGGTGACCTTGCTGCGATAGGTACTGCTGAGACCGTTCACGTAGGCGCAAGAGGTGAAAACATCACCATTATCTTTATAAATAACGCAATTTACGGTATGACCGGCGGTCAGATGGCTCCTACCACTCTTCCCGGTCAGTACTCTACCACTTCTCCTTACGGACGTGACCTGAAAATTCAGGGTAACCCCATCAGAATTTGCGAAATGCTGTCCACTCTCGATGGTACTGCCTACGCTGAAAGAGTTGCGGTAGACTCCGTAAAAAATATCAATAACGCTAAAAAAGCCATCAGAAAGGCTTTTGAAGTTCAGAAGAACAAGCAGGGACTTTCTATTGTAGAAGTTCTCTCCACCTGCCCCACCAACTGGGGAAAAACACCTCAGGAAGCTCTGGAATGGCTCAGAAGCGATATGATGCCTTTCTATCCTCTTGGTGTTTACAAGGATATAACTGCAAAGGAGGATAAATAAAATGTATAATATTCTTCTTGCAGGCTTCGGCGGACAGGGTATTTTGTTTGCCGGAAAGCAGATTGCATATGCAGGTATGAAATCCGATAAAGAAGTAAGCTGGCTTCCTTCTTACGGCCCCGAAATGCGCGGCGGTACGGCCAACTGTTCTGTTATTGTTTCGGATGAGCCTATCGGTTCTCCTCTCGTAACCGAGCCGGATATTCTCATCGCTCTTAATCTGCCCTCCTTTGAAAAATTTGAGGACAAAATTAAAGAAGGCGGCATACTCATTTCCGACAGCTCTCTCATTCCTAAAAAAACTCAGAGAGACGACATAAAGGCGTACTATATCCCCGCAACCGAGCTTGCCAACGAAAATAACATCAGCGGTATGGCTAATGTTATAATGCTGGGTAAGCTTATCCAGGTTACCGGTATTTACGATTATGAGTATTTCGAAAATGTTATGATCGGCTCTATCCCTCCTGCCAAGGAAAGACTTATTGAGCTTAACAAAAAAGCTCTTTCCATAGGCTATAACCACAAATAATGAAGCTTCGCAGTGTGACACACATTGTGGCTGAATTGCTTTACAAGCTTCCCGGTGCGCATAAAAGACGTAAGTCTGGCGCAATAATTACGGCTGCCGGAAACGGCAGCCGTATGGGAAACGTGGCGAAACAGCTCATGGAACTGGCGGGTCATCCCGTTATATATTACAGTCTCAGAGCCTTTGAGCAAAGTGTAAATGTTGATGAGATAATAATTGTCACTCGTGAAGAGGACATTTCTGCTATTCAGGATATAGTCGGAAAATACGGATTCCAAAAGGTGAAGCATATTGTGACGGGCGGCAGTACACGAGATGAATCGGTCAAAAATGGATTTGAAAAAATCGGAGGCAACATTAAATATGTTGCTATTCACGATGCTGCGCGTCCGCTTATTACTACCGAAAAGATAGATGCCGTTTTCCGTCAGGCGTACAGATACGGCTCGGCATGTGCTGCCGGTCGCATAAACGACACTGTCAAGCGTGCGGATTCTAAAGGCTTTATTGAAAAAACTGTGCCCCGGGATGGGCTTTATGGTGCTCAGACCCCTCAGATTTTTGCCTGCGATATTTACCGTACGGCGCTAAGCCTTCACCTGAAAAATAAAACCGCTGTTACCGACGATTGTTCCATGGTGGAGAATGCAGGCTTCAAAATTATGCTTTGCGAGCTTGGAATACCAAATCTTAAGCTTACCGTGCCTCACGATTGCCAAACCATTGAGGCTATACTTGAAAAAAGAGGGACAGAAAATGCAATGTAATTTCAGAATCGGCCACGGATATGATGTTCACCGTTTTGCCACAGAGCGAAAGCTTATACTGGGCGGTGTTGAAATACCTTATGAAATGGGACTTCTGGGACATTCGGATGCAGATGTGCTTTGCCATGCTCTTATGGATGCACTTCTCGGCGCGGCTGCTCTTGGTGACATAGGAAAGCATTTCCCGGACAGTGATGCAAAGTATAAAGGCATTTCCAGCCTTTTGCTTTTACAACACGTAAAGGAACTTCTCGACGAAAAGGGATATGGAATTGTCAATGCCGACGTCACCGTAATTGCACAAAAACCCAAGCTTGCACCGCATATTCCTCAGATGGTTGACAATATCAAAAAGATACTTGATTGTGACAACATAAATATAAAAGCCACAACCGAGGAAGGGTTGGGCTTTACAGGACGCCTTGAGGGTATTTCTGCCCACAGCGTCGCATTATTGAGTTTAAAATAGCTTTATATCTTCACTCATAAGGGCATGAAACTGGGAAAGCAGCTTTTCGGCCCTTTTTTCAAAAATAAGCTTCATTTTTTCGGCTATTATGCGGCTTCCTACGTATGTTTCCATGTTGAGCATGGTGAAACGATTGTCTTTAATTATGCAATGAAGCATAACCCCCTCATCATCTTCTTCGTCGGGAGATTTTTCGATGTAGGAGATTATCATGAAGCCGTGATCCTTGTATTCCAGAAATCGAGTGGCGGCAGTGAGGGCTTTTTCCTTGACAAGCTCCAGAAGCCTGTCCTCAATTCCTTCAAGCGCGATTTTTCCCTTTGCGGAAATAACATACTTTGTCTTGCCGTCGGTCTGCACCTCGGTAATCAGCTTTTTGTCCAGAAGGTCGGCAAACTGGTCGGTAAAATCAAAATGGCGCACAAAGTCAATGGTAAAAAATACTTCGCAAAGTGTGTCAAAATCAATCGGTATATCTAAATTTTTAAGAAGATACAGTATTAGAGTTTTTATATCGTCATCGTCTCGAAGCTCAATAGCTGTCATATATGCCTCCGAATATATTATTTTTTATTATCTTACTATAATTATACTATAATTTCACTTAAAAGTAAATACACAATATAAAAAATTACAGTAAATTTTTAAATTACCGATTTTACAAAATTCTGTTGAAAATATTATTGTTTTATGCTAAACTAAAACCATCACATCAACGAAAGGTGTAAAAAATGTCAGAAATTGCTTACAACATAATGACCATGCTTCTGGGAATGGTTGCGCTTTTGATAAGTATAACGCTTCATGAAGTGGCGCATGGCTATGCCGCGTATAAAATGGGGGACTACACTGCAAAATCTTCGGGAAGATTATCACTTAACCCGTTTGCACATATTAATCCTGCCAGTCTTTTGCTGTTGGCTATACTTATGCTTATAGGTTCCTTTTCCGGCGCAAGCAGCGGATTTGTTATGTCCATGCTTTCAGTTATGGTGTGCTTTACCTTTGCACGTCCTGTTCCCGTAGGCTCGGGCGGCTTGAAAAATCCTTTAAGGGATATGGCAATTATCGCTGTTGCAGGTCCTGTTACCAATATTCTTGTTGCTCTTATTTCTCTTATATTGTTTAAATACATTTCCTACCTCCTGGTGTATATTCTTCCCGATACACAGTTCGGAATGTACGTTGCGTTCATGACAATGTACTTCTTTGTTTATCTTACACAGCTGAATATAGGTCTTGCTGTATTCAATCTGTTGCCGATTCCTCCGCTTGACGGCTCTAAGATACTTTATTACTTTTTGCCGCGGAAGATGCTTATTGCTTTTGTAAAATATGAAAAATATATCACAATGATACTTTTGTTCCTCCTGATATTTGACGTGCTGGATGTACCGCTGGATTATATTGGCGGTCTGGTTTACAGAGGACTTTCATTCGTTGTCGATTTATTACCTCCGAGATAAATTATGGAAGAACTTAATTACAAGCTTGAGGTTTTTGACGGTCCGCTGGACCTGCTTTTGAGCCTTATAGCGAAGAATAAAATCAATATTTACGATATCCCCATTTCCGAAATTCTGGAACAGTATCTGGCATATATGGAGCAGGCGGCTCAGCTTAATATAGAGCTTTCCAGTGAATTTGTGGTAATGGCATGTGAATTGCTTTATATTAAGTCCAGAATGCTTCTCCCTCGTGAGGCAGAGGACCAGGATCCCAGAAGCGAGCTTGTGGAAGCGCTTTTGGAATACTCCAAAGTCAAAGATGTCGCGGATTATCTGTTTCGTCGAAAGGACGATTTTTTCGAACGTTATCGCAGTGCCGGCATGAAAATTCATATCACTAAGGTGCTTCGCAGTTATTCGCCACAGGAATTGGCAAAGGCGTATGCAAACATGAAAATGACAGCGCCCGAGGTGAAAAAGGAAAATAATTTCAGAACAATCGGTGCAATGATGCAGCATCGCGTAATACCGGTTGAGGAAAAAATCATTTTCATTCTTCGCAGACTTTGCCGTATTAAAAATTCCGATAATTCAATGAATTTCAGCGAGCTGGTAGGGGAGAGTAAATCCAAATCCGAAGTGGTAGCTGTTTTTCTTGCGGCACTGGAATTGACAAAGTCCGGCAGAATAAGAGTCACAGAAAACGGCAATGATTATAAAATAAAACTTATCAGAGAAAAGAAAAATGACTGAATCTACATTTTACGAACACGACAAAGAATATTTTGCTGCCGCACTTGAGGCAGTGCTGTTTGCCTGCTCCACACCCGTGGAAAAAGACAAACTTTGCGAAATATTTCAGATTGACGAAGACGAACTTGAAATAGTTATAACCGAGCTTCGTCTTCGGCTATCGGCTCACCCGGGTGGCTTTGAGCTTATTTCGCTGGAAGACAGTGTAACACTGTGCACAAGAATTGAATATAAGGATTACGTTTCCCATGCTTTGGAGGTAAAACGCAATGTTTCACTTTCCAAGCCTGCGCTTGAGGTGTTGGCGATAGTGGCGTATGCTCAGCCTGTTACTAAAGCGTACATGGAAAAGGTGCGTGGTGTTGACTGCAGCGGTATAGTCAATTCTCTTCTTGAAAAGGAACTGATTGAGGAAAGGGGCAGAATGGATGCTCCCGGTCGTCCCATACTCTACGGAACCACGCTTAACTTCCTCAAAAGCTTTGGACTGAATTCGGTTGAGGAGCTTCCTGATATCGATAAATACGGCAACGAACAGCTCGAAATGAAAATAGAGCAAATGTCGCCGTCACAGCAGGAGGAATCGCCCGACGAGGAACAGGAATGACAGTTTTGTATATAATTGCAGGTGTAGTTGCTTTTATTGCAGCAGTACTTTTACTTAATGTACATCTTATATTTGCCTATGATGACAGAATTAAAGTGCGTGTCAGAGTGCTGTTTGTAAGCGTTGATGTTCTGAAGTTTTTCGATAAGGACAAAAAAGCTTCCAAAAAGAGCGAAAAAACACCCGCTCACCCCACCGAAAAGAAAAAGAAAACCAAAGGCTCGTTTGATGATTTTATGGCTTTTTTAGAGCTTATAAATTCTGTGGTACGCATGTTTTGCGACAATCTTTCAAGAAGTCTGAGTGTCAAAATACGCAGGCTCAATGCCGTTATCGCTACTGATTCCCCAGATAAGACGGCAAGGCGGTATAGTGCTGTGAGTAATGCAGTGGCCGTTCTTTTTGAGCTTTTGCCCAATGCAGTACGTAAATTTGATCCACATTATAAGGAAATACACATATATCCCGACTATCTTGCCGAAAAATCAACATTTGCGGCAGAGATTGTTTTTACTATGAAGATATGGCATTTCATTCGCATACTTTTTGGCGCACTCAGAATTTTTAATGAAAATACACGTAAACGAATTTCTGAAAGGAACAGGAAAAAGGCATGAATAATAACGAAATTCCGTTGAAACAAGTTATCGAATCCTCACTGGAGAGTATCAAGCAGGTACTTAATGTTGACACCATTGTAGGTACACCCATTAACACACTTAACGATACCGTAATAATACCCGTTTCTAAGGTTGCAGTAGGCATAACTTCAGGCGGAGTGGATTTTGACAGTAAGCACAACCCAACAAGACAGCAGGCGCATTTCGGCGGTGCAAACGGAGCCGGAATGACTGTTACTCCTGTGGCATTTCTTGTTGTCACCAAGGACGATGTGCGTATACTTAATCTTAACCAGCCGACCGCCATTGCTTCCGATAACATTGTAGGAACGATAGCTGATTTTGTAGATCGTTCGCCCGATCTTGTACAGCGTTTTATTGATTTGTTTCCTAAAAAAAATAAGGAAGTAAAGACTGAAGAAAAATCAGAATAAAAATTCACCTTTCGGCATAGTATTTACCGAAAGGTGGATTTGAATGAAAAAATATTGGTTTCTGATATTATTTGTTCTGATATTTGAAATAGCTGTGTCAGCATCTGATTTTGCGGATCACGCGGTAGAAGTGTCGGGCGTTTCAAGCTTTTATGCAGATGCCGCAGTACTTTATAATAAGACCACGGATGAGTTTATTATTGCCCGTAACGCAGATGCACGTTTGCCGATAGCAAGCACGACGAAGATAATGACTGCACTGGTGGCGCTTGAAAATTCTCCTGCGGACAGTATTGTTACTGTTCATAAGGACGCGGTGGGCGTGGAAGGCTCTTCCATATATCTTGAGGCGGGCGAAAAGATACCTTTGAGGGATATGTTGTACGCATTGATGCTGGAATCCGCCAATGATTCGGCTGTAGCTATTGCAATACATGTGGCGGGCTCGGTGGAAGCGTTTGTAGGCTTGATGAATGATAAGGCACAAGCGCTTGGTATGGGTAATACACATTTTGAAAATCCCCACGGACTTCCGCACGACAACCATTATTCCAGTGCGAGTGATATGGCAAGGCTGTTTTCCCATGCTCTTGATAATGCGGATTTTGCTCAGATAACCGCCGCTAAAAGCTATAAATCGCCTTTGAAAAGCGATGGATATCGATATTTTTCCAATCATAACCGCCTTTTATCGCTTTTGGACGGATGTATAGGCGGTAAAACCGGTTATACCAAAAAAGCCGGCAGGTGCCTTGTTTCGGGCACTGCGCGTGACGATATATACATGATATGTGTCACGCTGAACGCGGGAGATGATTGGAATATTCACAAAGAGCTGACCGAGTATGGCTTTTCTCTCTATGAGAGGAGAAGCGTTGCCGAAAATGGTGAATTCAGCTTTAATGTGCCTATTGTCGGAGGAAAAACGGAATACGCCCGCGTGAGCAATGTACAGGAAATAAGTATTTGTTCAAAGAAAACCTCACCGCCTGTTACGCATACCGTAGAGCTGTTTATTTTTTACTATCCGCCCGTTGCCAAGGGTGAAAAGGCGGGCAGAGTGGTATTCAGACAGGGCGGAGAATATATTGGTGAGGTCGATTTATATTTTGAAGACGATGTAAATATTAAGGCTCCCAAAAGCTTCTGGAGCAGAATGTTAGGAAAGTGAAAATGAAAGTAAGATTGCAAAAATATCTGTCCGATTGTGGTGTAATGTCTCGTCGTAAGGCCGAGGAAGAAATGAAAAAAGGTACAATAACCGTAAATAATAAGCCGTGTGAATTGGGACAGAAAGTGGACGACAGCGATATTATAATGTTTAACGGCAAAATTATAGAAAGAACCACCGATACCAAAAGCTATTATATTCTAAATAAGCCGCGCGGATATGTCACAACAATGTCAGACGAGAGAGGAAGAAAGTGCATAGCCGATCTTATCAAGGATATTCCTGAAAGAGTGTATCCCGTGGGGCGTCTTGACCTTAACAGCGAAGGACTTGTTATTCTTACCAACGACGGCGATGTTGCAAATCGCCTCATGCACCCCAAGGGAAATGTTGAAAAAATATATATGTGCAAGGTACGCGGCACGGTAAGTACTGAACAGCTTACAAAACTTCGCAGTGCACTTGTGCTTGACGGTTATACTATAATGCCGGTAGAGGTTACGGTAGAAAAAACTATGGAAGACGGCACTGTGCTGAAATTTCCTCTCAAAGAGGGCAGAAATCGCCAGATACGAAAAATGTGTGAGCAGTGTGAACTGGAAGTAATGCGTCTTAAACGTGTGTCTATCGGTAAAATTACACTCGGCGGACTGCATAGCGGTGCTATACTTGAACTGTCAAAACAACAAATTGATTATCTGAAATCAATATAATTATTGTATAAAATAAAAAGGAGTCTCAAAAGACTCCTTTTTGTTTTATTGTGAAGCTTATTTCTTTGTTATATAGCCCTCACGGTACAACAACTCTGCACCCAGAAGAGCGCCGCCTGCGGCACCGCGGATGGTGTTGTGGGAAAGACCGATAAACTTGTAATCGAATATGGAATCCTCGCGCAGACGACCTGCGGTGATGCCCATACCGTTTTCAATGTCACGGTCCAGCTTTGTCTGAGGACGGTTATCTTCTTCAAAATAAGTAATAAACTGCTTGGGAGCCGAAGGAAGCTCCAGTTCCTGAGGTCTGCCTTTGAAGTTTTTCCACAGCTCAAGAATTTCTTCTTTGGAGGGCTTGTTTTTAAAGGACATAAATACAGTTGCGAGATGTCCGTTTGAAGCGGCAACACGGATACACTGAGAGGTAATAATGGGAGATTGCGCGGTAATGATTTCGTTACCGCTGATTTTACCCCAAACCTTAAGAGGCTCCTTTTCGCTCTTTTCTTCCTCACCGCCGATATAGGGGATAACGTTATCAACCATTTCGGGCCAGTCGCCAAATGTCTTTCCTGCACCTGAAATAGCCTGATATGTGCTGACAACTATGTTTGTAGGTTCAAATTTGAGCAGGGGAGTTATCATGGGAACATAGCTCTGAATAGAGCAGTTGGGCTTAACAGAAATAAATCCGCGCTTAGTTCCCAGACGCTTTCTCTGAGCCTCAATAATAGCGATGTGGTCGCTGTTTACCTCGGGAATGAGCATGGGAACATCCGGAGTCCAACGGTGTGCAGAGTTGTTGGAAACGACGGGAGTTTCCATTTTTGCGTACTCATATTCAAGCGCCTGGATTTCGTCCTTTTTCATATCAACGGCGCAAAGAACAAAATCAACTTCATCGCAAACAGATTTTACCTGAGAAGCATCTTTTACAACAAGGTCCTTTACAGCTTCGGGCATATCTATATCCAGCTTCCATCTGCTGCCCACGGCTTCTTTATAGGTTTTACCTGCGGAATTTTTACTTGCCGCAAGGGTGGTTACTTCAAAATAAGGGTGATTGTTGAGGAGAGTGATGAAACGCTGACCAACCATACCGGTTGCACCGACAATACCCACTTTAAGCTTATCCATATTGTTACTCTCTTTCATAAATTCAAAAATAAATCACAAAAACCCGCCTAAAAAGACGGGTTTTTGCCGTAAAACATAGACCCAAAATCGCAATACGCGCTCAATTATTTGAACTTGCGTTTTCTTGCAGCTTCGGATTTTTTCTTTCTCTTAACGCTGGGCTTTTCATAGCACTCACGCTTACGCAGCTCGCTCAGTACACCGCTTCTTGCACACTGTCTTTTGAATCTGCGGATAGCACTGTCAAGAGACTCATTTTCTTTAAGTTTTACTTCTGCCATTCTATATCCCTCCCCCCGCATTGCACTCATGCAAAGGAAAAATTATAATATCATCTGAATAGATAAATATTAACTACACTACATTATACTACAAACAATATCAATATGTCAATAGTTATTTGCAAAAAACTTTAAAAAAATCGAAATTTATTTTACAACAATATTCACAAGTTTGTTTTTAACATAAATTTCTTTGATTATCTGTTTGCCGTCAAGATATTGGGTGAACTGGCTGTCTGCTTTAACTTGAGCAATAACATCGTCCTGTGCAGCATCCACGGCAATCATCAACTTTCCACGCACCTTACCGCAGAACTGAACTGCAATTTCCACAGCATTATCAACGGTTTTCGCTTCATCATAGGTGGGGAAGGGAGCAAGTGAGCAAAGACCCTCACCGCCGAAGTTATGCCAGATTTCCTCGCAAATGTGAGGAGCGAAGGGACAAAGCAGACTAGCAAAGGTTTTCAGCTCATCTGTTGTAAGAGAGCCGTGCTCGTATATTGCGTTCATGAGAGCCATCATTGCCGCGATTGCGGTGTTGAACTTCATGTCCTCGATATCGCAGGAAACCTTTTTAATGGTCTTGTGGAAAATTGTATCCAGCTCGGGAGTTACACCGTTTCCGGAAGCAATATCGCAAAGTCCCATAAATCTTTCGAGAAAACGCTTACAGCCCTTGATGCTCTGACTGGACCAAGGAGCCGCCTTTTCAAAGTCACCGATAAACATTTCGTAAAGGCGGAGCGTGTCTGCGCCGTAATCATTTACAATGTCATCAGGGTTTACAACATTTCCTCTGGATTTTGACATTTTCTGGTTGTCCTCGCCCAGTATCATACCGTGAGAGGTACGCTTCTTGTATGGCTCACGAGTTTGAACAACATCGATGTCATAAAGAAATTTAGCCCAGAAACGGGAGTACAGAAGATGGAGAGTGGTATGCTCCATACCGCCGTTGTACCAGTCAACCGGCATCCAATACTCAAGTGCTTCCTTAGAAGCCAGCTCTTTGTCATTGTGAGGATCGCAGTAACGCAGGAAGTACCAGGAGGAACCTGCCCACTGAGGCATGGTATCTGTTTCACGCTGTGCGGGCGCGCCACACTTGGGACACTTGCAGTTTACCCAGTCGGTAAGATTAGCCAGAGGGCTTTCACCGTTTTCATTGGGCTCGTACACTTCAAGGTCAGGGAGTCTGAGTGGGAGTTCTTCTTCTTTTACAGGAACCCATCCGCAGTGGTCACACCATACAAGCGGAATAGGCTCGCCCCAGTAGCGCTGACGGGAGAATACCCAGTCGCGAAGCTTGAAGTTAACCTTGGGCTTGCCAAGACCCTTTTCGTCAAGCCATTTTATAATGGCTTCTTTAGCTTCCTTAACTTCCATACCGTCCAGGAATCCGGAGTTAACCATTACGCCGGTTTCAACATCGGTGAAAGCTTCGTTTTCAACATCTCCACCCTTTACAACCTCGATAATGGGAAGATTGAACGCTTTTGCAAACTCCCAGTCGCGTGTATCATGAGCGGGCACTGCCATAATAGCGCCTGTTCCGTAGGTGATAAGAACATAATCGGAAACGAAAATAGGAATTTGCTTGCCGTTTACAGGATTGATGGCTTCAATGCCTTCCAGCTTAACGCCGGTTTTGTCCTTTGCCACCTCGGTACGCTCAAAGTCGGACTTTTTAGCCGCCTCGGCTTTGTATGCATTTACAGCATCAATGTTGGCAATTTTGTCTGCAAATTTTTCTATAAAGGGATGCTCGGGGGATATAACCATGTAAGTTGCGCCGAACAGTGTGTCGGGGCGGGTGGTATATACGGTAAGGCTTTCCCCGGCAGTTGTGTCAAAATCAACTTCAGCACCGGTGGAACGTCCTATCCAGTTTTTCTGTTGGAGCTTTACGCGGTCGATGAAATCAAGCTCGTCAAGGTCATCCAGCAGGCGCTGTGCATACTCGGTGATTTTGAGCATCCACTGGCTTTTTTCCTTGTGAACTACCTCGCTGTGGCAACGTTCGCAAAGACCGTTGACAACTTCTTCATTGGCGAGCACGCACTTGCAGGAGGTACACCAGTTAACCGACATTTTCTTTTTGTATGCAAGACCCTTTTCAAACAGCTTGAGAAATATCCACTGTGTCCACTTAAAATAATCGGGGTCGGTGGTGTTTATCTCGCGTGACCAGTCAAATGAAAGCCCCAGACTTTTAAGCTGCGCCTTGAATCTTTTAACGTTGTTTGCCGTAACTATTGCAGGATGAATTTTGTTTTTCATCGCAAAATTTTCGGTAGGCAAACCAAAAGCATCCCAACCCATGGGATAAAGAACATTGTAGCCTTCTTGACGGCGTTTACGCGCTATAATGTCAATAGCTGTGTAGGAACGGGGGTGACCAACGTGCAGACCCTGGGCAGAGGGATATGGGAATTCTACCAGAGGGTAGAATTTTTTCTTTGAATAGTCAATGTCTACCTTAAAGGCTTGCTGGTCGTCCCATGCTTTTTGCCATTTGGCTTCTATATCTTTGTAATCGTATTTCATTTTAATGCCTCTCTGTTAAAACTCCATTTTACTTTCGATATAAGCGGCAACCTGGTCAATGGGAAGACGTATCTGCTCCATAGTGTCGCGGTCGCGTATGGTAACGGAGTTGTCATTTTCGGTGTCAAAGTCGTAGGTTATGCAGAAAGGAGTACCGATCTCGTCCTGACGACGGTATCTCTTGCCGATGGAACCTGCGTCATCGTATTCAACGTTAAACTTCTTGGCAAGCTGTACATAAAGCTCGCCCGCCTTATCACCCAGTTTCTTGGAGAGGGGAAGGACAGCAGCTTTCACAGGAGCCAAAGCGGGGTGGAAGTGCATAACTGTTCTTACATCGCCTTCAGCAATTTCCTCTTCGTCGTATGCTTCGACCAGGAATGCGAGGGTTACACGGTCTGCACCCAAAGAGGGCTCAACAACATAAGGAATGTATTTTTCGTTTGTTTCCTGGTCAAAGTATTCCATGGATTCGCCGGAGAAGGTCTGATGTTGTGTAAGGTCATAGTCAGTTCTGTCGGCAATACCCCAAAGCTCGCCCCAACCGAATGGGAACAGGTATTCAAAGTCAGTAGTTGCTTTGGAATAGAAGGAAAGCTCTTCCTTGGAATGGTCGCGGAGTTTGAGGTTTTCCTTTTTCATACCCAGGTTATAAAGGAAGTTTGCGCAATAATCTTTCCAGTAAGCAAACCACTCAAGATCGGTGTCGGGCTTGCAGAAGAATTCAAGCTCCATCTGCTCAAATTCACGTGTACGGAATGTAAAGTTTCCGGGTGTGATTTCGTTTCTGAAGGATTTACCGATCTGACATACACCGAAAGGAATCTTTTTACGGGTTGTTCTGGTAACATTTTTGAAGTTCACGAAAATACCCTGTGCGGTTTCGGGACGCAGATAAAGTTCATTTTTTGCGTCCTCGGTAACACCCTGGAAGGTTTTGAACATAAGATTGAATTTACGAATGTCGGTGAAATTGGTGGAGCCGCAGTTGGGGCACTTTATATCATGCTCTTTGATGTATGCCATAAGTTCCTCGTTGGACATACCGTCGGCAGCCTGACCTGTTACATCCTCGATAAGTTTATCCGCTCTGTGACGGGTCTTACAGTCTTTACAGTCCATGAGTGGGTCGGAAAAACCGCCGAGATGTCCCGAAGCTTCCCAGGTTTTGGGATTCATGAGAATAGCACAGTCGAGACCGACATTATATTGGGATTCCTGAACAAATTTCTTCCACCATGCACGTTTAACATTATTTTTAAGCTCAACACCCAAAGGACCGTAGTCCCATGTGTTGGAAAGACCGCCGTATATTTCGGAGCCTGCATAGACGAAGCCTCTGCCTTTGCAAAGCGCAACGACTTTTTCCATAGTTTTTTCAGTATTAACCATTTATATCCTCCGGATTAATTATATATTTTTATTGCTTTGTGAATGTGATGACGGCGCCTGCACCGTCGGAATCCTCGCTTACATTAAGCAAGCTGAACTGTGTTGCGACGAAGGAAAGAATCTTAAGGCGAAGAACTATCTCATTCTCCTTACCTGCATTTCCGGTCAGAACAAGGAAGTTTTCGTATTTTCCGTCTTCCGTTTCAACATATTCCAGATTGTACATGTAGTTGTAAACTTCGCCGTTGGTGTCATATGTCTTCAGAGTGCCGTCGGGTTTGAAGTTCCATACTGCGTTGCTTTCATAGAAAGTTTCCGTAAAATACGGACGTTTGTTGAAAAGAGCGGCATAAAAAGAGCTTTTGATGAAAGTGTAAATTCCCGCATCGTTTCCATTGACGTCGGTAAAGACTATATCAAAGCCTTTTGTGGTTATTTTTTTAAATCTGAACTTTCGGACGCTTTCCTGAGTCAGAAGCTCAATATATTTGTTTGCATTGTCCGCGCCTTCATATTCCAGTGAATAGGTATAGCTGTAAACTTTGCTTTCGTTTTCGTATGCGTCAATAGTTCCGTCGGCTTTGAAATGCCATATTGCACCGTCGGAGATAAAAACATCGTCAAAACCGCTATCGCCGTTCTGAAGAGCCTTCATAATCGGTTCTTCGTTGATGTTTTCGTCATTGGTGAGATTGTTTTTTTCCTGTGAGGCATCTGCAGTAAGCACATTTTGAAGCACTAGGTTATCAAGCGCCTCCGTTTCCGATACGTCATCGCAGGACAGTGCAAAAAGGGCTGCCAGGACGACACAAACGGTGAAAATTAACTGTTTAACAAGCTTCAAGAAAATTCTCCTTTCGGGTGAACGTTTAAGCCGGATAACATAAAATATCCAATCTGTAATATTTTATCATAAAAGTAAGAAAAAATCAATACATTACTTAAATTCTCTTTGAAAGAACGGGACTGTATTTATTGCGGAACTCCTCGAAAGTACCCTCGTCCAGCGCATTGCGTATACGTTCCATGAGATTGTTGTAGAAATAAAGGTTGTGCTGAACGCAAAGTCTGTAACCAAGCATTTCTTTCGCCTTAAGAAGGTGGCGGAGATATGAACGCGAAAAATTACGGCAAGTCGGACAATCACATTCGGGGTCGATAGGCAGCGGGTCACGCTCATATTTCTGGTTCATCAGGTTTATTACACCCTGATTTGTGCACAGATTGCCGTGACGAGCATTTCTGCTGGGCATAACACAGTCGAAAAAATCCACCCCGCGCCATACACCCTCTATTATGTTGGAACATGTGCCTACTCCCATAAGATAACGAGGTTTGTTTTCGGGCATAAAAGGCTCGACCGCATCGATAATGCGATACATATCCTCTGTGGATTCACCTACTGCAAGACCGCCGATAGCATATCCGTCGAGGTCAAGCTTGGAAATTGCCTGCATATGCTTTATACGCAAATCCTCATAGGTGCTTCCTTGATTTATACCGAAAAGCATCTGCTCCTTATTAATGGTATCATGCAGTGCGTTCAGACGGGCCATCTCATCCTTGCAGCGGTATAGCCATCTTGTGGTTCTGTCGCAGGATATACGGGTATATTCGTATTCGGCGGGATTTGCGATACATTCGTCAAATGCCATGGCTATCGTAGAAGCAAGATTGGACTGTATCCGCATGCTTTCCTCTGGCCCCATAAATATGCGTTTGCCGTCTATGTGGGAGGCAAATGTTACACCTTGCTCGTCTATTTTTCTTATTTTTGCCAGTGAAAACACCTGAAATCCGCCACTGTCGGTAAGGACGGGCTTGTCCCAGTTAAAAAACTTATGGATACCGCCCATATCGCGTATAACGTCGTCACCCGGACGCACGTGCAGATGATATGTGTTGGAAAGCTCCACCTGGCATTTTATGTTTTGCAGGTCAAGTGTGGAGACGCCGCCTTTAATAGCGGCTGAAGTACCAACATTCATAAATACAGGGGTTTCTATAACTCCTTTGTTGGTATGAAGTCTGCCGCGACGTGCTCTTTTTTCGCGTTTTATAAGTTCAAACAATTTTTCGTACCTTTCTTTCTATGTTCTGAAAAAGAATTTATCAAGCTCTTTTTTTGTGAAAATTTTGCACACGGGACGTCCGTGGGGGCAGTAGGTGATGTTGCCTATTTCGTAGAGACGCTTTATGAGATATTCAATCTCTTTTTCGTCATAATGCCTCTTTGCTTTTATTGCGGCTTTGCATGCGGCAGTGTGCAATATGTCATCAAAAATATGCTCTACCGTCATAAGCGCTTTTTTGCTGTCTGCAACATTCAGTGCCATGGAAGTTACGATTTCGGTTATATCATCGGAAGAAATTCCTGAAAGCATTGCAGGGACACTGCGTACCGTAAAGGTGTTGTCTCCAAAGCTTTCAATTTCAAAGCCCGCTTTTGTTATCTGCGGAATGAAATCTTCGGCATACTCGGATGTTTTGCGATCCAGTTCTATTACCACCGGCACCATAAGCATCTGTATGGCATCGTTTTTGGAGGATAGCTTTAATTCCTCGTAAAGTATTCGCTCATGTGCGGCATGCTTATCCACCATGACCAGACCGTCATCGCTTTCCACAAGAACATAAGTATTGAATATTTCCCCCACAATGCGATAGGGTGATACGGTCCCTTCCAGCTTTGGAATGTCGGTTTCTTGCGGGATATCCGAAGATTCCGTAGTGATGTGTGTTTCGGTGCTGTCTTTTGGGGATATTATTTCCTGTGCAGACTCCGTTTTTTGGGGAACTTCATTTTTTTCGGAAACCTGATTTATTATATTTCCGCCGGGATTTTCCGGGATATAACGTGTCCGCAAAATTCCGACGGGCTGAGCTGATTTAAACTCGGCAACATTTTCAGGAACAGTTGCTTTTAGTTCCGATTCGGCAGGTTTATATTCCTCTATTTTGAATATTTCGGAAAACTCCTTGAAACTTATAGGCGAATCGGATGGTGATTGTACCATTTTGTATGTATTCTGCTCTGTGCGGATTCTGTTTGCAGAATCGGGTACTGCCTTTTCGGACGGAGTTGTTTCGTTTTTGGGGATTATCCGGATTGAATCGCTGTCTTGCCTCGGCGGTTCGGAGAGAGGCTGACCGGCTGCAATTGGATTTTTAAGATTGCGCAAAGTCATAAGAACAGCGGAATATACAGCCGAATATATTGCTTTTTCATCCGAAAATTTGATTTCCAGCTTCGCGGGATGAACATTTACGTCAATAGTGTGCGGATCTACCTTGCAAAACAACACATAACAGGAATGTTTGTCGCTGAGAATGTAATTCTTGTACGCATCGTCAACACCAAACATTACGGATTTTGCGCGTACATAGCGGTTGTTGACAAAGCATGTCTGATAATTGCGGTTGTTTTTTGAAAACTCGGGTTTTGAAATGTAACCGCTTACTTCGATGCCGTTTTCCTCGTGCGAAACCTCGGTTATGCCCGAAGCAAATTCGCGTCCGTATATTGAATATATTGCGCTTGCAAGCTTGGAATCGCCCGGTGTCTGGAACTTTATACTGCCGTCAGCAATGTATTTGAAAGCTATTTCGGGGTGGGACAGAGCGATTTTTTCGACATATTGTGAAATTACACCCGTTTCGGTAGCGGGCTTTTTAAGGAATTTTCTGCGTGCGGGAAGATTAAAGAATAAGTCGCAAACGGTAACACTTGTACCCTCGGGACAGCCGATCTCTTGCTCGGAAATTTTCTCGTCACCGTGAATTTCAAGGCGCGTTCCTATAATATCATCACGTCGTTTTGAAACTATTTCGAATTTTGAAACGGACGATATTGCCGCTAAAGCTTCTCCTCGGAATCCCAGCGTGATTATGCTGTCAAGGTCGTCGGAGCATTTTATTTTGCTTGTGGCGTGCTTTTTCACACATATCAACACATCCTCGCGGGACATACCTTTGCCGTTGTCACTGACGCGCATATATGCTGAACCGCCTGCTTTAATTTCAACAGTTACGGCTGTTGCACCTGCATCTACCGCGTTTTCAAGCAGCTCCTTGATTACCGAGGCGGGACGTTCAACAACCTCGCCGGCTGAAATAAGATTTACCGTTTGCTGGTCCAGAACATTTATTATTCCCATTATATACTCCTTGCTTCTTTGCACAAATCATGCAGCTTCTCCAGTGCCTCTATGGGAGTAAGAACGTTTACATCGATTTTTTTCATTTCATCGATTATGGATTGGGAAAGAGCCGAGCCCATTGTTATATCTGCTGCGGATTCGGAAGTGTGAGCCGGTCTCTTTTCGGGAGCTTCGTTTTCAAGCTGCTTTAAATACTTTTTCGCAAGTGTGATTACCTCATTGGGTACTCCTGCGAGCTTTGCAACCTCAATACCGTAGCTGTCATCGGCTGAGCCTGCTATGATTTTTCTCAGGAAAATAATATCATCACCGCGTTTTTTTGCGGCTATATTGTAATTCTTTACACCCTTTATGCTTCCCTCCAGCGCGGAAAGTTCGTGATAATGGGTAGCAAAAAGTGTTTTTGCCATTATCTTCTGTGCTGTAAATTCCAATACCGCACGGGCAATACTCATTCCGTCAAAAGTGCTGGTGCCTCTGCCTATTTCGTCGTAAATTATAAGGCTTTTTTCGGTGGCACCGCAAAGTATCGCGGCAACCTCCTTCATTTCAAGCATGAAGGTGGAGGAGCCTTGTGACAGGTCATCCGAAGCGCCGATTCTGGTAAATATTTTGTCCACAATACCGATACGGGCATATCTTGCAGGCACAAATGAACCTATCTGTGCCATAATGACAAGCAGTGCAACCTGACGCATGTATGTTGATTTACCTGCCATGTTGGGACCTGTTATTATGTTAAGGCGGTTATCTCCGCAATCAAGCTTGGCATCGTTGGGAACAAACATAGTCTGGGCATACTGCTCGACAATAGGATGACGGGAATCCTCAAGAATAAGCTTGTCCGAGTAATCCACTTCGGGGCAGACATATGAATTTTTTGCAGCAACCTCGCCCAGTGACTGGTATGCATCAATAGTGGAAATAATGACGGCATTTTGCTGAAGCTCATCCTTGACAAGACGTACTTTTTCGCATATATGTGTGAAAAGCTCATATTCCAGTGCCTGTATTTTATCCTTTGCCCCCAGAACCTTTCCTTCTACGTCCTTGAGCTCGGTAGTTACATAACGCTCAGCACCTGTAAGAGTCTGGCGTCGGATGTATCTTTCGGGCACACTGTCCAGCATGGATTTTGTTACCTCGATATAATAACCGAAAACTCTGTTATAGCCTACCTTTAGATTTTTTATTCCCGTGAGCTCGCGCTCCGATTGCTCAATGGTGGCAAGATATGATTTGCTGTCTTTGATTATGAGATTGAGCTCATCTACATCTGCATTGTAGCCCTGAGCGATAAAACCACCCTCGCGAACCGAAAAAGGAGGGTCATCTACAATAGCTGTTGAAATAAGCTCTTTTATTTCACCAAGCTCGTAAAGCTTTTCACCGAGAGATGCAAGCTGTGGGGACGTGCAGGAACAAACGGCGGATTTTATATTCGGAATAATATTGAGCGTCCGCTCCAGTGCCTTCAGGTCACGTGCGGAGCATGTCTGATATATGATTTTTGTGAGAATACGCTCAATATCGTGCACCGAAGAAAGCATTTCGCGCACATCATCCCTCAGCATCTGCTGAGAAGCAAAATATCCTACCGCGTCCTGGCGGTTCTTTATGTACAGACAGTTTGTAAGCGGTGCTTCCAGCCATCTGCGAAGTGCACGCGCACCTCCTGCGGTTTTGGTTTTGTCCAGAATTCCCAACAAAGAGCCTTTTTTCGTTTTTGTACGCATGGTCTCGCAAAGTTCAAGATTGCGGCGCGTGGAGGCATCCAACGATAAGAATGTGCTTTGGGAATATACATTTATTTTTTTTATGTTTTTCAGCTCTGTTTTTTGAGTTTCGCGAAGATAAATAAACAAAGCGCTCAGCGAAGGAAGAATGGGGGAATCGGAGGACACGCCCAGTGTCTGAGCATTTTCCCCTGCATTTTCAACAATAACGTCCTCCGCGCCGGTATGCGAAAAATAATCTGAGCATCCGCTGTTGAGAGCGCATTTTAAAGTTGTTTTTATAAATTTGAATACTTCCGAAGCATCCTCCTCGCGGGCATTGGTCATAAGTTCACTGGGAGCATATAACGCAAGCTGGTCGATGACAGCTCCTGACGGATCGGAATCGGTTTCGCAGGAGGTAGTGTATATTTCACCTGTGGAAATATCGCAAAAAGATATAGCAGCAGTGTTCCGTCCCCAATAGAGAGAGGCCAGATAGTTATTCGCAGATTCTTTGAGATAAGTACTTTCCGTGAGAGTACCGGGAGTTATTATTCTGACAACTTCACGGCGGACAAGACCCTTTGCGGTTGCGGGATCCTCTGTCTGCTCGCAGATAGCTATTTTATATCCCTTTTCAATCAGCTTGGGAATATAGGTGTCCACACTGTGGTATGGAATTCCGCACATAGGTGCACGTTCTTCTTCGCCGCAGTTTTTACCTGTGAGTACAAGGTCGAGCTCAGCAGATACTGTTTTTGCATCGTCATAAAACATTTCGTAAAAATCGCCCAGACGGTAAAAAAGCAGGTATTCCTTGTATTCCTCTTTAATCTGAAAATATTGCTGCATCATTGGTGTCGCCATGCAAAACACCCGTACCTTTCAAAAAAATTAATTTATCAGTGGCGGCATCCCGAGCAGGTTTTGCACTTTTCTTCGGTGCAACCCATTTCTTCGCCTGTGATAGCACAGGATATAGCCATGTTTACAAGACCGATAAAGTCGTTGAGCGCCTTTTCAGCTTCGTTATACTCAATCATAACGGGAGAAGCGCAGATTTCGTTGCAAATCTCTTCAATACGCCGTTGTATGGCATCTGTAACCGCTTCGTCCCTGTTTTCGTCCTTAAGATGTTCGTTGAGCGCCATTTTCTGAACATTGTATTCTTTTACTGCTGCCACAAGCTTTTCGTCCGCGTCATAAGCTTCCTTCGCCTTTTGAAAACGCGCCATGCGGCCATCTGCCTTTATTGCTTCGCCCAGTGCCTGAGCCATCTCTATAATTTCCATTACACTATCGTTCCTTTCATTGAAAAGGCATCGCCTTTTTCGATTTTTATGTTTACAAACTGTCCGATGATGTCCTGCGCGTTGCTCGGCATTTTAAAATGAACCAGCTTATTGTGGTAACACCGTCCGGTCATCATGCCTGGATCTGTTTTGCTTGGTCCCTCTGCCAACACACATATAATTTTGTTTTCATATTCGCGGTTTTTATTACCCGATATACTGCTCTGAAGCTCCAGAAGCCGTGTCATACGCTCTTTTTTTACATTCTCGGGCACCTGATTCTCCATCTTTTCCGCAGGTGTGCCGTGACGTACGGAGTATATAAAGGAGTATATCTGGTCAAATTTGACTCTTTCAAGCGCCTCCAGCGTCATTTCGAAATCCTCGTCGGTTTCGCCCGGAAAGCCAACAATAAAATCGCTTGTTATGCATATATCCGGTATCTTGCTGCGCAACAGGTCTATATAGTCGAAGTATTCCTCACGGGTGTATTTTCTGTTCATCACCTTGAGTACATCATTACTTCCGGATTGCATTGGAAGGTGGAAGTGATTCGAGATGTTATCATTCTGCGCGATAATATCACATAACTCTTCGGTTGCATCCTTGGGATGAGAGGTCATGAAGCGTATCCAGAATTCACCGGGTATCTCGCATATTTCACGTAAAAGCTCGGCGAAAGCCGGTCTGCCGTAAAGGTCCTTTCCGTAGGAATTTACGTTTTGCCCCAAAAGAGTTATTTCTTTGTAGCCGGACGCAACAAGATCGCGAACTTCCTTTAAAATCATTTCCTTTTTGCGGCTTCTTTCACGTCCGCGCACGTAGGGAACAACACAGTAAGAACAGAAATTGTTGCAGCCGTACATCACCGACACCCATGCCTTAAAGCTGCTTTCGCGCACTACGGGTATGTCTTCCCGCATTACTCCGGGATTTACCGAATAATCCTCAACGAAAAAACCGCGTCCCGTTTGAGTGCGTGCCGAATATACGATAGAAGCAAGATTGTGCATCATATTGGTGCCGAAAACGAAATCCACATAAGGATATTTGTGCTTTATATCACCTGTGCGATGCTCCTGCTGCACCATGCATCCGCACACACCGATTATAAGCTCGGGATTCTTTTCCTTAAGATGCTTAAGGCCACCCGTGTTTGAAAGTGCCTTTAATTCTGCGTGCTCGCGCACTGCGCAGGTGTTTACTATTATAAGGTCGGCGTTGGCTTTGCAGTCTGTTTTTTCATATCCTGCCGATGTGAGTATACCAAGTATCCTCTCGGTGTCCGCTTCGTTTTGCTGACAACCGTAGGTTTCGGTGTAAACACGCGGTAAATGTCCGCGTAAAGCTTCAAACTGTCCGTTAAGCGCTTTAAGAAGCTGTATTGATTTATCTAGCTCGGTTTCATGCAAAACCAGTCTTTTGGATGGCAAAATAAGTCACTCGTTTCATTATAATAATCAATGTATAATTATATCATATTTTGTTGTACATGTCAACCGGAAACACGATATTTATTTTACCCATCTGTTCGTTTTTCATTATTATGTACAAAACTAAAAGGTATGACGCTTCACAGTGTCATACCCGTATTTTATCATTGTTTTTCTTTAACCATCTGCATGTACGGCAGAACTTCAAACCCCATTTTGCTATACAGCTTTACCGCACGCTCGTTTTCTTCTTCTACCTCAAGCCTGAGTCTGCGTGCATAACCGAAATTTTGTTCAACATGAGCGAAAAGTTCCCTTGCAAGTCCCTTGGAGCGGTACTGCGGTTTTACATATATATCCTCAAACCACATGCAGAATCCGCCGGCTTCGGTACAGAATTGCTTGGAAAGAGTGGAATATCCCGCGACTTTTCCGTCATATTCCATTATGAATATTCGCAGATAAAGTTTGGAATTTACAGCCTCGTTGAAGGCCCTCAGATGGTATTCGTCCGGCAGGGGATGAAGCACAGCATCGGAAGCGTAAAACTCATGCGCCATATCGAGGAAATCTTGTTTGTCGTTTGAAGTTATTTCACGTATCATATTTTTTCTCCAGTTTTATTTTTTATCTGTATTTTACAACAAAAACATGAAAAAATCAAGCCGTACAGAAAATATCTGTACGGCTTCAGTGTGTCGATAAACCTATCGACACACTGTGAGACTTTCGAAAAGTCAGGGATATTTTGCTGATTTAAGCCTGTCGGCGTACAAAGGTACGGTAAGGCTTGAAGCGGCAAAAAGCGACAAACAGCAGGTGATATTCGATGTATCACCTGCTGTTAAATTTTTTTGATTTATTTTCGTCTTTTTGAAATATATTTTATTTCCGTCGCGGTATCACGACTTTCTCGAGAGTCTGAAGCCGTACAGAAAATATCTGTACGGCTTGATAAACATTTTATGCTATTGTGAAGAATTCTCCCATGCCCCAGTCGAGTGTCACGGTGTAGTAACCGTCAACAGGAGTCAGAACGGTGGGCGCTCCGCTCTTATAAGAGGTTACGGTTCTGTTGTCGGCAATCTTGAATTTTATTGTTGCACTCTTCTTTTCAAGAAGCTCGGTCATGTTAACAAGTGTAAATGCGTGTCCGTTGCCATCCTTTTTGTCAAAGCAACCTACCAGAAGAGGCTCATCACATATTATTTCGGTGATGGCATCAAAGTCCTTGTATTCATTTGATATCTTGAGATAAGGTGTTTTCGATGTGCAGTTAACGGTAAACGCACCGACATTGTTATACTGAATGAATGTATCGGAAATCGCCTTGATTACAGAGATTACAGCCTTGGAATCATCGTATGCCTGCGTGGTCTGCATGGTACTTCTGTCAATGAGAGAGGGGAAGTTTTCATTGCCCTCGTAGTACCACCAGATAAGATTGCGGCATCCGAAAGAAAGCAGAGTGAAGCACTGCCAGTAGTATTCGTTGAGGACAGGAGTGCGTTTACTGCCGTTGAAGCCAAATGCCTGGAGACAGCACCAGAATTCCTTTCCGTGGTCGCGTGCGGAAGATGCAACCTGGTTAACGCTTTCGACATAATCGTTATAAGTGCTTGCGGAGTGCAGAGGATAAATGTCCACACAAATATATGTGGTGTCAAACTTTTCACAATACTCATCACAATACTTTCTGTAAAGGTTGGGGTCGGAATCGTAGTATTCGATAGCCGCCGCGCCTGCATCGTATTTGAGCTGTGCCGCATTTGCGTACATGGGAAGAAGGTTGATAAACGGTACCTTTCCGGGAAGCTTTTGGATATAATCATTTGCACATGCGGAGAGCGCGTCAAACTGTGTGGTTCCTGGCTCGTCACCCAGATAAGAACCGCCGAAGGAAGGATGATCGTAAATGGCGGCATTCATAAATACAGGGTTTGCGTTGGTATCGAGAGAACGGGACATAGAGCCTGTGAACATTTCAACCGCGTATTTATCCGCAAGATCGTATGTGTCGGGTGTAACAAAGCCCATTCCGACAACATTATCAAAGCCTGCGTTAGCAAGTGTTTCAAAGAAGTTGCCTTCGTTGGGGTTTATATAATAGCTCCACACGCCGATTCTTATGCGGTCACGCGAAATGTATTCGGCAGTATTCTGTGAGTAGAGAATGTTAACTCTGAGTATAGATTTGATAATTCTTTGCATAACGGTGGCAACCTCGGCACGTGTGGAAATGCCGTGGGGATCAAAACGTCCGGCGCCCTTGCCGTTTATTATGCCTGCCTTCTGAATCAGAATAATAGCCTCTTTTTCCTCGTTGCTGAAGCCTTCAAGGTCATTGAACGCTTCGACCTCCTGCATGAGCTTGACATTGTAGTTAAATGCTTTCATGTAGTTTGAGGTGATGAGCGCCATATCCTTTCTGGTGATAGGCTCTTCGGGTGCAAATGCCGTTTCGTTTACACCATTGGCAAGCTTTTGTTCGGTTGCCCATTTGATGTATGGAGCGTAGTATTCGGTGGGTTTAACATCCGCATATCCCGTGTTACCGTCGTATTCGGTCACATCAAGACCGTGCATACGACCGAGGACGGTTATAAACATACCTCTTGTCATGGTCATATCGGGACTGAATTCGGTAGGGGATGTTCCACCGAACAGTGCACGGTCAGCAACAAACTTGATATTTTCGCTTGCCCAGTGACCGTCGGTGTCGGTGAAAGCTTTGGTATTATAGCCTATTTTGTAAGTGCCTGCATTTCTTGCAGTGTAGGTGACATATCCGGCACCGTTCACGTAAGAAAGTGCCACGGGAGTTTCTTTTCCGTTTGCATCGGTGAACATGACAACAGCATCCTTTGCAGTGGAAGCATCGGCTGTGTTGGTTATGATATATTTTGCAGGATCATAGCCGTCGGTTATGCTTCCTCCGGGAATGATGGTCTGAGACATTTCTCTTGTGATTACGCTTTCATGCGAATAATCAAAATCCTCACGTCCCGAGGAAAGGAACTTTTCTGCTTCTTCTTGCGTTCTGAAGAATCCGCAACGGTCAAGATATATTTCGGCGTTCTTATCGTAATAACCGGGGTTGATGGGGTCCAGACGGAATTTGTTTACTTCGCCTGTCCAGCGTTCGGGGAAGCTATCTTCCATGTTGATAATTACATTTTTCCACTTGTTATATTCGAGCGCAAAAGGAATATGGCTCTTGTCGGAATATCCGTTGTATACGGTGTTGGAGAAGAAAAGCGCACCGCTGAGGAAGGTGGAAATTGGCTTGATTCGTATTGCGAAATATTTGAATTCCGAGGCGGGGAAGGGAGTTTCAAATTTGTACTCCATTATTGGGTCGTTGTGCTTGGGAACCATGCACAGATACCCGAAACGGAAGGAAATGTCAGAACCGCTGTTGCTCCATTGGTCAACAGCTTCGTAGGAATCAAAAATAAACTTTGGGGATTCCATATCTGCGTACAACTCCTTTTTGGCTGCCAGCTCAGCCTCTTTTTTTGCGGCTTGCTCGTACATCACGGGGTCAGCATCGGCAAATGCCTGAGCATCTGTTTTGCTTTTGAATATGCCCATACGCGCAACGGTTACCTTTGCATCTCTGTCGGCAGCGTTAATGGGGTCTATGCGGAAGGTGGAAAGATTGCCCTTCCATTTGCCGGAGATGGAGGACATATCAAATATATATGTGCGCCATTCGCCGGTGTTGTTTGACAAATTGAAATGTGTGTGGTTACTGCCCATGTTGGTTGACTGGTCGGTAATATAGAAAATAGCACCGTAATTTACCTTTGATTCCACCTTCATAACCAAAGACAGGTAGTGATACTCGGCAGTGTTGAGTACTTCCTCGCCCTGCAGATTTCGTGTCATGAAGTTGTCGTCAGATGTCATTTCAAGTGCAACTCCTTCATCGGTGGTCGATTCCTTCATGCCGGTGAATTTCCAATTGGCAGTCTCGGTCGGGTCACTTAATATCCATCCTTTGCTTTCCACATCTGAGGATACTTCGGGAGCCGGTTTTGTCACTTCGGTATTTTCGGTTGCTGTATTATTGGGAAGATTCTCAACAAATGCGTCTGCTTCGGCTTTTGTCTTGAATATACCTACGCGCGCAACGGTGATTTTTGCATTTATGTCGGCAGCATTTATGGGGTCAATACGGAAGGTGGAAAGCTCTCCCTTCCAGTTGGCGGAGAGGGCAGACATATCAAATACATATCCTTGCCATTCGCCGGTATTGTTTGACAGACCAATATGTGTGTGATTGCTTCCCATACTGGGTGACTGGTCGGTAACATAAAAAATGGCACCATATGTTGATTTTGATTCAACCTTCATTACCATTGCTACATAGCGGTAATCTGTTGCATTAATACGTTCACCCGCCGCAAGAGCACGTGACATATAATTGTCATCCGCATTCATCGCAAGGGCAACACCGTCATCGGACAGCACACTGTCCATGCCTGTATACGTCCAGGCGTTTTTCTCGGTCTCATTGTCGAATACCCATTCTACGGCAAAAGCAGAAACGGTAAATAGGCATAAGAAGAGAGCAACGGTTGACAAAATAAGTGTGAATTTTTTCATAAATTTCCTCCTGAAAACGTGGTTAATTTATGCTATAAAGCAATTATACAATATAATTGCGCAAATTGCAATATAAATATTATGTTTGGATAAAAAAACAGCAAAACGCACAAAATTTAAATGCGGTATTGTTTATTATGCAAATAGAGAGGGGCCCGCTCTTTTGTATCGTGGCGATGAATAATTGATACGAGGTAAGACATTCAAAAAATTAAAATGGCGAGGGATTTTCCTCGCCATTTATGATTGGTATTATAATCATTCGGTTTCCTGCGGATGAACGTAATTTACCATCTCACGGAACACCTGAACGTTATTTTTGAAAGCCTGATCTGAAATTTTAGCCACCTGCAACCGTTTGTCCGGGTTTCTTACGCACACCAAAGTGTCCTCGGGGAGCATACAAAGCCCGGGGAGCCTGTAAATATCCATATCGGAAAGCTTGAAGGAATACTCGTCAAAGGCATTGTCGGGGATGTCGTACAAAAGGCGTTCTGCCACCAGCGGAACAAGCTGTCCGTTGGATTTAAGATCCTGATAAATTCCGGGGGACAGTAAGTATATAACCGAGTCACCGAAAGCGATTTCTGCGTTGTATCGTTCCAGCATACTGCCTTTATAGTCGAGATTGTTGTTTATGTATTCGCTGAAAAGCTCTCCTTCTTCGGTTATCTTGACACGGTCGTTCAGTGTTATTTCCACATACTCGATAATCTTACGCTTGTCGCCGTTGAGGTCTGCGGAAATAATATCATTGAAGGATTGCTCAATTTCATCCAGTGATGTGAAGGACACCGATGCGGGACCCGCATACATAATATGTGCATCCGGAGCTTTCTTTGAAAACATCTGTACTGTGCAGATTATTATAAACAGCGCAAAAAGCGAGCCGATAATGGTGGGCCACTTGTAATGATACCAGTAGTTATCCAGCCATTTCTGAAATTTCGTCATATCAGTAGCCTATGCTCTTGAGGTACTCGCGGCTTTTCTTTGCACACTCAAGACTGTCATCGTCATACCAGTTGTCCTGTTCAACGATAACATATTCTGCGCCGGCTTTTTCGGAAGCCTCCATAATAGCCTTTACATCCTGAATTCCGCTTCCTACGGGCCTGAATTCAAAATCACGTCCTGCGTTGGAATCGTTCTTGATTTCATTTCCGTCAGCATCAATAAGTGCGTATACGGGACCGTTTGCCAGTTTCTTTGCCCAGAAATCCTTAATGTGCACAACATTGATGCGACCTTTGTAGGTGTCGAGATATTCAACAGGCTCATAGCCGGCGTATTTTATCCAGCAGGTGTCAAATTCCGGATTGAGATATTCCGACGGAACCGTGGAATACATCTTGTTGATAATAAGCTCGTCACCGATATTTTTGAATTCGAAATCATGGTTGTGGTAAAGCATTTTAAGACCGCCGTCCTTAAGCTGTTTGCCTAACTTGGTGAAAAGCTCCATTGTACCGTTGAAGTCCTCTTGATATTTGGCTGCGTCATACCAGGGAATGGCGGAGTACTCAGCTCCCAGCGCTTTTACGTATTCAATTCCGGCAGTGCCTTTTTCAATATAAAAGTCAAGCGCCTGATGAACGGATATGCATTTGAGGTCGTACTTTTTCAAAATGTCTGCCAATTCTTGCGCAGTTTTATCAAAATAACCCGCAAACTCTACATAGTCGTAGCCCATTTCCTTGACAGCTTTAAGAGTTGCGTCAACGTCCTTTTCCATTTTGTCACGAACGGAATAAAGCTGTAAACCTATTTTAAGATTGCTCATAATAATTCTCCTTTTTAGTAAGTTATGAGTATATTATACTTGTTTCATTAGCTTTTTTCAAGCGTTTTTTTGCTTAATTTATTAAAATTTATGCTATTTTTGTGATTTGGGGATTTGATTATGTGTTTTACCGCATTATGTTTAATGATGGTGATGGTGGTGTTGATGCCACGCAGTGTTTTCTGTCTCTATAACACAGTGTTTTGAGTGACAGTGCTCGCCTTGTGCTTCCAGCTCGAGTGTTGCATGGAAAATGCCGTGCTCGCTCAGCTCCTCGCGTATTTTATGTTTAATTTCGTGCGGGTCACTGTTTGTGACAATGTGCATGGTGGCAAAGTTGTTGTGAGTGTCCATACTCCATACATGAATGTGGTGAACGTCCTGCACACCGTCAATTTTCATAATGTGTTCTTTGAGCTCGGCTATACTTATACCTTGCGGTACTTTTTCAAGAAAAAGGTCAACAGAAGCTTTTAAATTTCTGACAGCGTTCACAAGAATGAATAACGCCACGCCGACAGACATAACAGGGTCGATAAGCGCAAAATCTGTAAATTTCATTACGATAGCGCCCATAAGAACCACTGCCCACCCCAATACATCCTCCAGCATGTGCAGATTAACCGCCTTTTGATTAAGCGAATGTCCTTCACGGGTGAAAAATACCGCTGCAAAATTTACGCATAAACCGACTATGGCGAAAATAATCATACCGCTGTAATTGATGCTGATGGGATTTATTATTTTGCAAATTGCGTTATATATTACCGCCAGTGAGCCAAAAAGCAGAATTGATGTAGTGATAACGCTTCCGATAATGGAATAACGTGTATAACCGTATGTGTATACGTCGTCCGGCTTCTTTTTACTTTTCTTTTCCAGAAACCACGAAACGCCGATACCTGCCGCGTCACCCAGATCATGCAGTGCGTCCGACATAATTGCAACACTGCCGGTAAAAATACCGCCAAAATACTCAATTACGGAAAAAGTGAGATTTAAAATAAATGCAATAAAAATATTTTTTTCGGTTTTCATAGTATCCTCCGATTGACTTATGTGTTTATTTGTGGTATGATAAGTATGGTACGGAACACATCGTTCGATAATATTATAACAGAATATTTCAAAACTTCAATACACAAGATTATCGGCTTATTCATTACTGAACAAATTGTGAAAAAAGTACGGAGGAATCAACGTGGACAGACGTCAGCGAAAAACAAGAGAGGCAATTTTCAGCGCCTTCACAGAGCAACTTTCTAAAAAGGAATTCAGTAAAATAACTGTGGGAGAAATTATTGAGGGCGCGGATGTGGGAAGAGCCACATTCTATTCTCATTTTGAAACTAAAGATTTCTTGCTTAAAGAATTTTGTGAGGAATTGTTTTGCCACATATTTGACACCGAAAATAATCGGGAACATGAACATAAGCATATTTTTGAATGCGACGGCGCCGATTCTGTTTTTTTGCACTTGTTTCAGCATTTGCAGAAAAATGATAATAACATCTTGGCTTTGTTATCATCACAAAACAACGAGTTGTTTTTAAAATACTTTCGCAGCAACCTTGAAAGTCTCGTGGAAAGTCATATTGATTTGTTTGATTCACAAAAAAGAAAAAATGTTCCGGAAGCATTTTGGAAAAATCATATCATATCTGCATTTGTGGGAACGCTCAAATGGTGGATTGACAATGGCATAAAAGAAAGTCCGGAAGTTATAACGGATTATTTTTTCGCGGTTGTATAAAATACCAACTTTACAGAATGACAAATCACCCTCAAAGGACATATGTCCTTTGAGGGTGATTGTTTTAAAACACTTTTTCAGTAAATGATTTACGTTCTTAATCCAACGGCTTCATCGTGGGGATTAAACCTTGAAATGTACCAAAACAAGACATAGACATTGCATTTTGCTGTTTTGGTTTGGTTAAACCACAATATGTAGTACAATATCTACTACAGCCCTTTGTTATCCTTATGTTATTTATTGTGGCACAATACCAAAATTTTTGGTATGATTTTTGGTACAAGCATTAAACCCACAAACATATTATAACATAAAGTATCACAAAATCAAGAGAATATCAAAAAAGTTTAAGTTTTCCATTAAGAAAGTTTAATTTTCCCTTGCAGGCTTGTAAACGCTTCTTGCTTAATCTGTGTTGTCAAATCAGTATAAACATCAAGTGTTGTGTCTATGCTACTATGCCCCATAATCTCCTGTATAACTTTTAAATTTACTTTGTTGCTTTCGTTCTCGCACATTCTCGAACAAAAAGTATGCCGTAGATTATGTACTGTAAAATGGGGTAATAATACAGGGCTTCTGTTTTCAGCTTCTGCCTTTGCTGTTTCCTCAGCGTTGTAATCTCTGCATATCCGCTCTATACCTCTGTTTATACAATGGGGATTATATACAGTATCAAAACGATTTTTAAAAATAAACCCGCTATATCCGTCTATTACTGTTTGATTAAATCCCTCTGCCTGTTGGTACTCATATTCTTTTAACAGTACCTTTTTAACCTCGTCAAACATCGGTATAACACGCATACCCGCCATTGTTTTTGGTGTTGTTATGTGAAATTCGCATTTTCCGTTATCTTGCGGGCGGTATATCAAATTATGATTTATGGATATTAGATTGTTTTCAAAGTCGCAATCTTCCCACCGCAAACCGATAATTTCTCCAACTCTGCACCCTGTACCGAGAAACAAAGTAAATAGCGGTATCCAATGACAATATGTTATTGACTTTGATAGATAGTCGATAAACACGCCTTGTTGCTCCGCTGTTAATGCTAACCGCTTCGGCTTGCTCCAATCCCGCCTTGCTTTTATTTCTGCCATAACTCCGTCTGTTGGATTTTTCCTTATCAAATCATCACGAACAGCAACCGCAAAAATGGGGTGTAAAATGGTATGTACAACTTCCATACTGTTTGGCTTAAATCCCTGTTCATCTATTAAGGAATTATACAACCGCCGTATATCGCTGTATTTGATGTTAGAGAGCTTTTTCTGCCCTAATACACCGCTAACATACTTGTTATACATATACTTGTAATTTGTCCTTGTGGATTGTTTTAGCGGTCTTTCCTGTATGTACTCTGCAAAGAAATCGTCAAGACTTGTTTTTCGTGCTGATATGGTGTCTATCTCGTCTTGCTTATCTCTAACAATAACGCTTTCCAATTCTCGCAAAGACAGCGTTTCCTGTTTGCCGTATGGGGTGCTGTCCTCTGGCTTTAATCTCCACGCATAAACACTTTGCGATACTCCTTTTGTGTCGGTGTATCTGTATTCATACATTCCGTTTGCACGCTGATATTCGCCCTTGTAAAGTACCCTGTTTCTTTTATCTTTTCTGTTATGTGCCATACTGCTCCTTTCTGTCTGTGGCACACGATATAGTATTGATATTATACCATACCGCATACCAACTGACAATATAAATTTACCAAATTATTTACCGGTGTTATCGTGTTTTTCTTGAATGTACACATTCAAAATCACACTAAAACACTATTGAAAATCCCGTTGTTATGGGTGTTTTATAATGTATTGTTATTATATCCAATATGTATAACTCCTTGTGTTGCAACAATGATGTATCAAAAATACAGATGTTGACAACCGCCTTTTTATGCAAGAAAAATATATGCCTATGGGAGAAAAAGCCCATAACAATCGCTATTTATAAAGCTTCTATCCTTGTTTGCGAATTATATCCCACCTTACATTTGTTTCTCTACCTACATAATGCTCACTTTTCCACCGTTCCAAATCTTTTGGTTTGTCGGGGGAATTGCAGGTAATATCAATATAAAGCATAGCCAACATAGGCATATCGTACATATCCCACCAACATAAAAAATCATTTGCAAAATCTATTGTGTAGCGTTTAAGGTTTGGATAAATCTTTTTTAAATTCTTTTCCCGCTCGTCAACAGTCAAGTTTAACATACCCCTCTCAACTCCTGTTATATTAAGATAGACGATTAAAAACTTGAAAATCCGCCTCGTTCATTTTTGATAATATTTCCTGTGCGTGCATAGAATGATTGATATTTTCGCACCAACAAGGATTATTATTTTTAATCCAATTACCGCCGTTTTTCAATGGCAAAGCCCACTCATATTTTTGTGATATGATATACTGCAAACAATCTACAAAACTTTCTGTACTCTCACAAATAAAGTGCATTGCACAAACCCCCGCTGTGTCTGTAATGCTTTCATTAAACAGCTTTCCTATACTGTTGTTTATATCATCAGCAGAAACAGCCCACAATAGCTGTACCCTATACTTATCATTACAAAAAGATACATTTAGATATGCGGGCATTTTAACCCTTGCTATAATTGTACCCTTTGTTGAATTTAGCGTTTTATCCATAAGAGATAAATTGTATTCTGTGTTGTTTCGTACATTGTTGTCGGCGTGGTCTATTGACAGATTATTAAACGCCTTGTACTCGTGGTATTTTTGCATATCACTAATAAATGTTTTACTATGCACCCGCTCCGAATAACAGGCAAAGGCTAAATCGTGCAACGCTATATTGACATCTGCCCCGTTGTGCCATACTTTAAATTTCAAACGCCCATTATCACGATATGGTTTTAACTTATCCATTTTAAGAATTGTTAATAGAGTTTCGTTATAAGTTAAATAATCCTTAACACCGTCTAATTTCAGCGTGTATATAATCTTATCATTGCATACCTCTATAATTCTTGTTGCATTATCCATTGAATTAGTTTTTCTTGTCATTACTTGCCCTAATTCATTTCTTATCAAGCTCATACACTCACTCCTTATAAAATTTTGTCGGCGGGACTTTGGTTATTTAAAGCATCTATTTAGTTTTTGACTCCAATCATTTAATTACTATATAACATTTTATATAAATAATCATTCGTACAAATTCCTGTGTACTGTTGCTGTTATTAACACTCGCATTTAATAGCTTAATTTGTATTACTGACAGGCTCAAACAGACTATTAAGATTTGTACTCATTTATATTTAATAAAAATGTTTTCCTGTTGGATAAAACAGTATTTATCTATCAACTATATCAAATATATTATTTATTATTTTTACTTGTATATAGTATTTTATTATACAATGATTGGAGTTATTTTTGCTTTTAAGCCTCCCGCTCTAATCCGTTGTTACACAATGCTTTACAAAAATTTTTAGAACCTTAAAAGTTCTAAATTGTACTAAAAGTTCTATGCTCATTGGATAACGATACAAAGATTTTATCTGCACAATTTCTGCATAAATCGATTTGTAACACTTCGCCGTCATAACTGCTACCATAATTGGCTTTTAGCGTCAACTCAGACATTACTAAATCAGGCTTTCCGCATATTGCACATTTGCATATAAAACCGCAGTTTGATTGTTTCATTCTTTACACCTCTTTTCTTACTGTATTACAGGATAAAATAAAAAAGCCGTACATCACAAGATAGAAAAATCTACTTTGTGAAGCACGACTTACTTACAGCATTAGCCTTTTGGCGTTCTTACAAACCTTATATTCTGTTGTTATGTGTTAATTATACCACACCGAAAAAATGAAGTCAATGTTTTCTCAAAAGTTGTACTAATATTTTTTGAATATAGACACTTCAATTTATAATCCCAAAGGGTGTACCCTGTATGCTGTGGCGTTTCGTATATATAGTAAATGGTGGTCGGGTATATCTTTTATTTATTCAGTAACAAATCAATAGCCCTGTTAATAAATGCGTTCAAGCTCTCGCCGTTTGCCTTTGCTTTCTCTTGGATAAGCTCTTTTTTACCCTTTGCTACCATAAGACTAATTCTGTCATACGCCTGTTTGTTAAATTCGTTGTTGTATTTAATTGCGTTTGTTTTGTCTTTGTATGCCATAACAGCACCCCCAATAAATATTTTAACTTGTATATGGGAGATGAAGCGACTTATACATATAGACACATCATCAGCCGACAAAATACCAAAACTACCCCCGCTATGCGTGGGCTGTGTCAAGCAATTTGTTTGCACCTTTCCCATCGTAACTATATTATATCACAACGCAGTACATTACGCAATGTACTTTTTGCACAAAAAGAAATTAAAAACATTGTGCAATGTGCCTATTGACGAACATTACACAATGTGCTATACTATAATCACAGCAAGGGCAACAGCCCGCACGCTGAATAAAAGAATTAAAGGGGGATAACGAAATGTTATCAGTAAAAGAAATGGAAATGAAAATTGCAAAGTTGCAAGAATGGGAAGCACTTGCAGAAGAAGCCAAAGCAGAAGCGGAAGCATTAAAAGATGAAATCAAAGCCGAAATGCTTTCACAGGACACAGAAGAAATGGAAGCGGGCAGATTTATTTGCCGTTGGACTTCGGTATTATCAAACCGCTTTGACACTACATCATTTAAAAAAGAACACGCAGAAATGTACAAACAGTACACAAAGCAAACATCAAGCCGTAGATTTAGTATTGCATAAGAAAAGCCCCTTGCAAAAGCCACCGACCAAAGCGACACAGCAAAGGACTTAACACCCACAACCACAAGGAGCGGGTACATATATTATATCGTATCCGCTCCATAAAATCAATATTAAAATATGAGAATTAAAGGAGCGTTTACATTATGAAACAGATTGACAAAATGAGTAGATTAACAGGAGAGCTTGAAAAAGCATTTAGACTTATCAATGATGAAATATTTGATAATGAATTACCCACACCAATTATAACAGTTATACCTACACCGAGAGCATACGCCCACTATGTACCTTTTGACATTTGGGACACAAAGGACAGCAAGAAAAGAGAGATAAACATAGCAAGCGGAACACTTGACAGACCGCTTGAAAATATCATTGCTTCACTTGTACACGAAATGGTACATATGTACAATGACATTGTTTTAAACATAGCCGACACATCAAGGGGCGGTACATATCACAACAAGCATTTTGCAAAGCAAGCGGAACAAAGAGGATTGATTGTTACACGCACAGACAAATACGGATATGCACACACAGCCCCCGCAGACAGCTTACTTGAATGGGTACTTGAACATACCGAATTAAGAGAGGTTGAAATGTGCAGAGCAAATCCAACATTTACAGCTATTGGAATTGGCACACACGCAAGCAACGGCGGGGAGCTTAAACCAATAGGCGTAACACCGAACAACCACCACAGAAAATATTCTTGCCCTTGTTGTGGTAACAGCGTAAGAGCAACAAAACAGGTCAATGTTATATGCGGTGATTGTATGCAAAGAATGATAGAGGGGTGAACAAGATGGGCGGTTTAATATGTTGTATAATCGTTGTATGTGCTTCCGCTTTAAATCCTTTACTTGGATTGTTTGTAGCGTGGTTACTGTTTAAATAATAGATATGCGGGGAGCAATCCCCGCTACTATCTAATAAAACAGGGTACACCCTGTATTTACATTTTGAATAACCTACAAAGCTGTAAAAACAAAGTTGTTTTTCAACCGCTTTTACAAAATGTAAAGCATATCATAACTTGAATTTTACAAAGGGGACTATATTATGAACATTGCTTATATAAGAGTTTCAACCATAGAGCAGAACGAACAGCGACAAATCGAGGCTATGCAAATATACAATATTGAAAAGTGGTTTACAGAAAAGGTATCAGCCAAAGACACAAACAGACCAAAACTGCAAGAGCTTTTAGAATTTGCAAGAGAGGGGGACACAATACACATACACGATTTTTCAAGACTTGCCCGCTCTACAAGGGACTTGCTCGACATAGTAGAACAGCTTAACGCAAAAGGCGTACACCTTATAAGCAACAAGGAAAACATAGATACATCAACACCGACAGGAAAATTGATGTTGACTATGATAGGAGCTATAAACGAATTTGAGCGTGTAAACCTATTGGAGCGACAAAGAGAGGGTATTGCAATAGCAAAGCGGAGCGGAAAGTATAAAGGCGGTAAATGTAAAACTGTTGGCAACTTTGCCGAATGTTACGCCCGCTATATATCAAGGGAAATCACAAAATCAGCTCTTGCCTGTGAGCTTGGCATAAGCAGACCGACACTTGACAAACTTATAAAAGAATTTGAGGAAAAGAGGTAATCAAAATGGATATGCTGAATATAACTGAATTTAAAGACTATATAACAGAGAAAAGACCGAAAGAAATAATCTACAATGACGAAAACAACAGCGACTATATGCAAGGCACAGAACGGCGGTGTTATTCAATCGCACAGCCATTACATATGTGCTTAACCTTTAATGATATACTTATAGCAACTAATCCAAACATTGTACAGCTTCAATCCAAAAGCGGTAAAATGAGATTTAACCATATACACAGGGTAAGTATTGATACAAGCTGTTGTCTGCTTGGTGATGTTGTTACATTGTACTGTAACGCAGACGAAAAGACAAAGGCTTATACATTGGTTATAAGATAGAAATAGCGGGGCATAAAACCCCGCTTTACTTTTAACTATTTCTTGGATGTACACTTTCAATTATTTTCCTATGTTCTTGTATTGCTCGTATGGGTCATAGTCGCTATGCCCGCTCCCTTTACATATAGGGCAAGTCTTTTTTTGATAGTACCCGCTACCATTACACGCCCCGCATTTATCATTACCGCCACAGGCTGTTAAAAGGGATATACACATAACTAACAACAGCATTATACTTATAATCGTTTTCATAATTTACCCCCGTTTTAAAACATTTTTTTAATCAATAGCTTATATCGTTTTTCGTCTATTTCTATTAGACTTTTACCGCCTTTGTGATATTCAAGAGCAATAGTATAAATGCCTTTTCTCTTGGCTGTAACGCCCGCAAGCAATCCAACCGGACCCAATAGGAAAGTACCAACGGCAGCCCTACCTACTGCACTTGTAGCACTTTTTCTGCTTTCTTCGTCTATAATATCATAGCTTTTAATAGTGCTTTTATCCAATGGCATATTATTAGCTGTACCAATTATTGACAGATTATCAAAGGCACAAAATATTTCCCCGCCCTCGTAATCTCCCGCAATAACTTTGTTTTTCGCTCCCATAGTTGCATTTCCCCCATATATACAGATATGTATATTATAGCATACAAAATGCAAAAAGTCAATATATCGTTGACTATAATCTATGAAACATAAACCGCTTTTGGTATATAATAATATAATAAAAAGGCGGTGATTAAATGAATGTTTGTGATTTTGGTACAGTATTAAAACAATTACGCAAAAGCCATAACTTAACACAGAAAGAATTAGGCTTCCAATTAGGATTATCAAAAGCTGTTGTTAGTAAATATGAAAATGGTATGGGCTATCCTACATTTGATGTACTAATTTTAATTGCTGATTATTTCAAGGTAACAACTGATTATTTGCTTGGAGTAGAAA